>NZ_CEYNSH010000004.1:0-126172 GCF_982872775.1 Psychrosphaera sp.
GGCTACGAACCAGGCGGTCGGAGGTTCGAATCCTCCCGAGCGCGCCATTTTCTCAGCAAACACAAACTTCTATTTTTTACACTCAACTAAATGACAACACAGATCTATCCTGGCTCGGGTCGGATCAGAACCTCCGCAAGGTTCGAGTGTACTTGACTGAGCATTGATAAGCCTTTATCTCGGCCGCGCAAGTACGTCCTTGTAATGCTTTCGGCCGCACATCCCTGTGCGGCAACGCCTCGAAAAGGCTCATTCAATACTCACCTCTCACGATTTGTGTAGCAGGCCTTATAAACACTCATGCAACACTCTCCTGTCTAAACCGGTGGTGATAAGAGATGATGAGTTAGGTAGTTCACTCCTTGATAGTCCAAACAGGATGTTTGGCCGTAAGCGCCACAAGGATGTGCTTGCAGCGGTCAAGGATTGAACTACCTAAGTTATCAGCTCGGGTCGGATGAGAACCTCCGCAAGGTTCGAGTGTATTGGGCTGAGCATTGATGAGCCTTTATCTCGGCCGCGCAAGTACGTCCTTGTAATGCTTTCGGCCGCACATCCCTGTGCGGCAACGCCTCGAAAAGGCTCATTCAATACTCACCTCTCACGATTTGTGTAGCAGGCCTTATAAACACTCATGCAACACTCTCCTGTCTAAACCGGTGGTGATAAGAGATGATGAGTTAGGTAGTTCACTCCTTGATAGTCCAAACAGGATGTTTGGCCGTAAGCGCCACAAGGATGTGCTTGCAGCGGTCAAGGAGTGAACTACCTAAGTTATCAGCTTGACCACAGAATCTGACGAATGTGTGGTGGCGACGTTTATTCTTTGGCATGCTCCTTAATCTCTTCTATTCTTAATAAAAGTTTCGCTTAAAAATCAGCTAACTAACTTCGCTATAAAAGTAGCTGAACGCGAATTTTTATGCATTTACATACGTAGGTAATTTGTGTGTTTTTACATAAAAAACTTTCATTTTTATGCGTTTTCATGTTAATTAAGAGCTAATGCTCTAATTTTTGATGTGTTGTCTTTGAGAAAGTATTCACTTGTTTTGTTTTAGTATTCATTTGGGTGGTACTTTCTCAGTAATGGAAACACAGTAAGGAAAGGAAATGGCTATTTCAGAATTACTAGCAGAAGCTGGTTTATTAATGCTGATCGGTATGATTGTCGTATTTGTGTTTTTGACAATACTGATCTTTGCAACGACTCTTTTATCTAAATTTGCTGGTACGCCGGCTACAGCACCTCTGTCTTCTGATAACAAAGAATCTTCATCATCAGAAAACAACACTTCTATCAAGGCCTCAGCGCCTGTTGTTGCAGCTATTAGCGCAGCGATTCAAACCTACAAACAAAATAATAAATAAAGGACTGACCATGAAAAAGCCCTTGTTACTGACCGAATTGGTATTGCGTGATGCGCACCAATCACTTTTAGCAACGCGTCTGCGTTTAGAAGACATGCTTCCTATTGCAGAAAAGCTCGACAAAGTAGGTTATTGGTCGATGGAGTCTTGGGGAGGCGCGACGTTTGATTCGTGCATCCGCTATTTAGGTGAAGATCCTTGGGAACGTATTCGCGAGCTTAAAAAAGCGATGCCTAATACAAAGCAGCAGATGTTGCTGCGAGGACAGAATTTACTGGGTTATCGTCATTATGCTGATGACGTGGTACGAAAGTTTGTTGAGCGAGCTCATACAAACGGCGTGGATGTATTCCGCATATTTGATGCCATGAATGACATTCGAAATTTAGAAACGGCAATCAAAACAGCCGTTGATATTGGCGCTCATGCCCAAGGCACTATTTCTTATACCGTTTCACCAGTCCACAATTTACAAATGTGGCTTGATATGGCCAAACGACTTGAGGATATGGGGAGCCACTCTATTTGTATTAAAGACATGGCGGGCCTATTAAAGCCTTACGAATGTGAAAAGTTGATCACAGGCCTTAAAAACACCGTGGATATTCCAATTGCGATGCAGTGCCACGCGACGACTGGCCTTTCAACCGCGACTTATCAAAAAGCCATTGATGCGGGCATTGATATGCTCGATACAGCGGTGTCTTCGATGAGTATGACCTATGGACATAGTGCAACAGAAACCATGGTCTCGATTGTAGAAGGGACAGATAGAGATACGGGTCTAGATCTCGTATTACTTGAAGAAATAGCATCCTACTTCAGAGACGTTCGTAAAAAGTACGCAAAATTTGAAGGTAGCTTAAAAGGTGTAGACTCACGAATTTTGTTAGCTCAGGTTCCTGGCGGCATGTTAACGAATATGGAAAATCAACTTCGTGAACAAGGCGCTGCTGAAAAGCTTGACGATGTATTAAAAGAGATCCCTGCCGTTCGTGAAGACTTAGGTTTTATTCCTTTAGTAACACCAACCTCGCAAATCGTTGGCACTCAGGCAGTGTTAAATGTACTCACAGGTGAGCGTTACAAGTCTATTACTAAAGAAACTGCTGGCGTTTTAAAAGGCGAATACGGTGCAACCGCAGCGCCGGTGAATAAAGAGCTACAGGCTCGTGTACTCGATGGCGCTGAGGCAATAACTTGTCGACCAGCGGATGTCATTGAAGATGAATTGGATAAATTAACTGGTGAGTTGACCCAGCAAGCCCAAGAAAAGGGTATTTCACTTGCTTCTGACACTATTGATGACGTGTTAACTTACGCTTTGTTCCCTCAAATCGGCCTTAAGTTCCTCGAAAACCGTAACAACCCTGATGCTTTTGAACCAGCACCAGGTACAGAACAAGATGCTTCAACTCAAGCCGACAATAAAGGTGCTTCTCAAGCAGCAGACGCACAATCAGGTTCAGGTCAAGCAGAAGCGTATACGGTCAATGTTGATGGCCAAAACTATGAGGTTGTTGTTGCGCCTTCTGGCACGATTGCCTCGGTTGTACCGTCTAGCCAAGGTCAATCATCTGTTCCAAATCAAGCTCAACACTCAAACCAAGTAGCGACATCTAGCCAAGCGAGTGGTGCTAGTTTAAGTGCGCCATTAGCCGGAAATATCTTCAAGGTTTTGGTCAAGCCTGGTCAGCAGGTCAATGATGGTGACGTAGTGATTATTTTGGAAGCGATGAAGATGGAAACAGAAGTAAGAGCTTCTCAAGCCGGACAAATACTCTCAATTGATTGTAAAGAAGGGGATGCCGTTACGACAGGCGATCAACTTCTAACGATAGGGTAAGGGCATGGAAGGATTAATTACGTTATGGGAGTCTACGGCTCTCGCTAACTTCGAGTCTGGTCAAGTGATCATGATGCTAGTTGGTGCATTATTGCTTTTCTTAGCCATCAAAAAAGGGTTTGAGCCGCTGTTATTGTTGCCTATAGGTTTTGGCGCAATTTTAGCTAATATTCCGCTTGGTGGCTTTAATGATGAAGGCGGTGTGCTTTATTACATTTATTACGTCGGCATTGAGACAGGTGTATTTCCACTCTTAATCTTCATGGGTGTCGGCGCTATGACCGATTTTGGGGCGCTTATTGCCAACCCCAAAATGTTGCTGCTCGGGGCCGCGGCTCAGTTTGGTATTTTTGCGACCTTGTTTGGTGCGATTTTACTAAATTTGATTCCAGGTTTTGATTTTACACTTCAAGACGCTTCTGCTATTGCCATTATTGGTGGTGCAGATGGACCGACCGCAATCTTTTTAGCATCCAAGTTGGCCCCTGAATTACTTGGAGCAATAGCAGTTGCCGCCTACTCATACATGGCACTAGTTCCGATTATTCAGCCACCTATCATGAAGGCATTGACGACGCCTGAAGAACGCACTATCAAAATGGAACAATTAAGAACTGTGTCTCAACGTGAAAAGATCTTATTTCCGTTGGCGGTCCTGTTTATGACTATATTGTTTTTACCAGCGGCAACGCCTTTAGTCGGAATGTTCTGTTTGGGCAACTTAATGAAAGAGTGTGGCGTGGTCGATCGACTGAGCAAGACAGCGCAAAATGAACTGATCAACATAGTGACGATTTTCTTGGGTCTAGCGGTAGGCTCTAAACTCAACGCTGAAGCATTTTTAACGGTTGAAACGCTAGGTATTTTAGCTCTTGGTGCGGTTGCGTTCAGTATTGGTACAGCTTCAGGTGTGATCATGGCTAAAATAATGGGCAAATTTAGCAGTAAGCCGATTAATCCATTACTCGGTGCAGCTGGTGTATCAGCGGTTCCAATGGCGGCTCGCGTTGTTAATAAAGTCGGGCTAGAAGCAAACCCACACAACTTCTTATTAATGCACGCGATGGGCCCAAATGTCGCAGGGGTTTTAGGCTCTGCTGTGGCAGCGGGTATTTTACTTGCGCTAGTCGGCGGTTAAGCCTCTTAAAAATGCCTGTTTGGTCAATGAACTACAGCAGGCATTTTTTTTCATAAACTTATCTTAGTTGATTGTTGGAATAGTGTTCGTTTGTTATACTTTTACCCCGTCCTATGTACATCCAAAATAATTCATAATCAAAATTCGCATTAGCCTGGCTAGTAGCGAATGTTTTTCTATTTGTTTTGGTCGTATAGGAAACCCGAATAGCAATCTAATTTATTAAGGTTTGTATGACGACTCGATATATTTTCGTAACTGGTGGCGTTGTATCATCACTGGGTAAAGGCATAGCGGCGGCTTCCCTAGCAGCAATTTTAGAAGCACGTGGATTAAACGTGACAATCCTAAAATTAGACCCTTACATCAATGTTGATCCAGGGACCATGAGTCCAATTCAACACGGTGAAGTTTTTGTTACTGACGACGGTGCAGAAACCGACTTAGACCTTGGCCATTACGAGCGATTCATTCGCACCAAAATGACTAAGAAAAATAACTTCACTCAAGGCCGAGTATATCAAGACGTTCTTTCTAGAGAGAGACGTGGTGACTACTTAGGCGCGACTATCCAAGTTATTCCTCATATTACCAATGACATTAAACGTCGAGTCATTGAGGGCGCCGAAGGTTATGACGTTGCTATCGTTGAAGTAGGTGGTACTGTCGGTGACATTGAGTCACAACCGTTCTTAGAAGCGTTACGTCAGTTAGGTACAGAGCTTGGTCGTGAAAACGCGCTTTATATGCATTTAACCTTAGTGCCTTATTTAGGCGCTGCGGGCGAAATCAAAACCAAACCAACTCAGCATTCTGTCAAAGAGTTGCGTTCTATTGGTATTCAACCAGACGTATTGGTATGTCGCTCAGACCGCTCAATCCCTTCAAATGAACGTGCTAAGATTGCTTTATTTACTAACGTCGAAGAAAAAGCCGTTATTGGCCTTAAAGACGTTGGTTCAATTTATCAAATTCCAGCATTGCTTAAGTCACAGGGCCTAGACGACTTAATTTGTCGCCGTTTCCACATCGATGCACCAGAAGCTGACCTTTCTGAATGGGAACAAGTTCTTTACGAAGAATCGAATCCAATCGGTGAAGTGAATATCGGCATGGTTGGTAAATATGTTGAACTACCAGACGCATACAAGTCGGTTAACGAAGCGTTAAAACACGCTGGCCTTAAAAACCGTATTACAGTAAACATCAAGTATGTTGATGCCCAAGACCTAGAGATTAAAGGCACTGAAATCCTTAGCGAACTAGATGCGATTTTGGTTCCAGGCGGCTTTGGTGAGCGCGGTACAGATGGTAAGATTTTGGCGGCGCAATACGCCCGTGAAAACAAGGTCCCATATTTAGGCATTTGCCTTGGTATGCAAGTAGCGTTAATTGAATACGCCCGTAATGTAGCTGGACTTGAAAACGCCCACTCAACCGAATTTGATCCAGACTCACCACACCCAGTAGTGGGTTTGATCACTGAATGGTTAGATGCAGAAGGCCAGGTTGAGCTCCGATCTGAACAATCAGATTTAGGTGGTACAATGCGCCTTGGCGGTCAACAGTGTTATTTAAAGCCAGACTCCAAAGCACGTGAAATTTATGGCGACGAGTGGATCACAGAACGTCACCGTCACCGTTATGAAGTAAATAACAACTACATTGAAAAGCTAGAATCGGCTGGTCTAGTCTTTGGTGGTTTATCAGCGGATAAGAAATTGGTCGAAATGATCGAAATCCCAAATCACCCTTGGTTTGTTGCAAGTCAATTCCACCCGGAATTTACTTCAACGCCTCGAGACGGTCACCCTCTTTTTGAAGGCTTTGTAGGTGCTGCGGGTCAGTATAATAAGAATAAATAAAAATTGAGATTAAACGCAGCGGTTACGCTGCGTTTTTATTGTAAACAAATAAGGAATTGAGAATGTCTCAAATAGTAAAAATTGTTGGTCGTGAGATCATGGACTCACGTGGTAACCCTACAGTAGAAGCGGATGTATACCTAGAATCAGGTGCAGTAGGCCGTGCCGTTGCACCTTCTGGCGCATCTACTGGTTCACGTGAAGCATTAGAATTACGTGATGGCGACAAAGCCCGTTACCTTGGTAAAGGCGTACTAACAGCTGTTGCTAACATCAATGACAAAATCGCTCCGGCGCTTATCGGTAAAGACGCACAGCTTCAAGTTGCCGTTGACCAAACAATGTTAGAGCTAGACGGAACTGAAAACAAAAACGTATTAGGTGCAAACGCAATCCTAGCGGTTTCATTAGCAACAGCAAAAGCGGCAGCACTTGAGAACGGTATTGCTTTATTTGAGCACATTGCTGATTTAAACGGTACAAAAGGCGAATTCTCAATGCCTGTACCTATGATGAACATCTTAAACGGTGGTGAGCACGCAGATAACAACGTTGATATCCAAGAGTTCATGATTCAGCCAGTTTCTGCGCCAAACTTCAAAGAAGCACTTCGCATGGGTGCAGAAGTGTTCCATAGCCTTAAGAAAGTATTAAGTGAAAAAGGCCTAAGCACTGCAGTAGGTGACGAAGGTGGTTTTGCACCGAACCTTGCATCAAACGAAGAAGCACTAGCTGTTATCGAAACAGCGGTTGAGCGTGCGGGTTACAAGCTAAACGAAGATATCACTCTAGCACTAGACTGTGCGGCATCTGAGTTCTACAGCGATGGCGTATACAACTTAAAAGGTGAAGGTAAAGAGTTCGACTCTGCTGGTTTTGCTGACTACTTGGCTGACCTATCTAACCGTTACCCAATCGTTTCAATCGAAGACGGTTTAGACGAGTCTGACTGGGATGGTTGGAAGTTATTAACTGACAAGATTGGTGAAAAAGTACAGCTAGTTGGTGACGATTTGTTCGTAACTAACACTAAGATCCTTCGCGAAGGTATCGAAAAGGGTGTAGGTAACTCAATCCTGATCAAATTCAACCAAATCGGTTCTTTAACAGAGACGCTAGAAGCGATTCGCATGGCAAAAGAAGCGGGTTACACTGTCGTTATCTCTCACCGCAGTGGTGAAACTGAAGACGCGACGATTGCTGATTTAGCGGTTGGTACAGCGGCTGGTCAAATCAAGACGGGTTCACTTTGTCGTTCTGACCGTGTTGCTAAGTACAACCAGTTGTTGCGTATCGAAGAGCAATTGGGTGAAGTTGCTTATCGCGGTCGCAGCGAGATCAAAGGTCAATAGTGATCTAATTGGTTAAAAAGTGTATAACTAAAGGAGCGATAATTCGCTCCTTTTTTGTACGGAAAAATTGAATGACCAATAACACAAGACAAAACACATTATGGCAAGGGCAGGGTGATAGAACTCAAATCGCCGAGCTTTGTACTGTCTTGTACTAAAGAGAACTCAAACGCCTCTCACAGGATAAGAATTTGTCTAAAGAGGGCTTACAAAAAACACTTGGCTCTTTGTCGTATTACATCGAAAAAGCCAGTCACCATATATTAACCAGTCAATCGCCACTGGAGCTAGATTCAAGTAATGGCAGCTGGCTTGCCAAACAATCCGTTAACCCATTATCAAGTAAAGTGAATTCGGACCAAACCCAAGCGTTTTACTCAAAGCATGCGTGTATGGCATTAACAGTACCAGTTGTAATCAACGTATTTGGAATAGAGCAAGTCTTGTTAGATACCATCGATGAAGTTGACGAAAAAGCCATGCGTTTGCACTGCAATCAACATGGTTGGTTCCATTTTGATGGTCGCCATATACAACAAAGTAGCTCTCAAAATGAGGTCGATTTAATGAATGTTGGCGCAAGCTCAATAACGAGTACAGTTAAGACCTCTCCTAATTCCTCACGGTTATTGTTAAAGCCAAGTAAAGTAAGTATGTCTGCCGCTTGTTGTGGCCATCAATGGAAAAACCAACAACGTATGGCGTCGCGTGCTCTGTCATTACGGGAGTTATTGTTGACGACAAGAGTAAATTGGAAAAAATTGAGCCAACCTTTACCTTTAAAGCGATTTAGTTAAACTTTTCGATACAATCCCCTTTCACTCAAGCGCGCATATTTGCATAATAACCCTATTGTCTAATTATACTGAGTAGGGCCATGAAAATATTCAATGTCGTGCTGATCATTTCAGCTATATTACTAATCACCCGCTTAGTAGCAGGCCACAACGGTATGCAGTTTTATAATGAAAACCGCTCTGAGGTGACTCAGCTCAAAAAAGATAATGACGAATTACTAAAACGAAATGAGTTGTTGGCGGCCGACGTCAATGATTTGAAAGTCGGATTAGAGGGCATTGAAGAACGTGCCCGCAATGAACTTGGCATGATAAGAGAGAACGAAACGTTTTTTAGACTTATTCCTTCAGACCAAAACAGCAAACGTAAAAATAACGAAAATTAATCATGACCAAATCTAACTTAACGATGAGTGTGGCGACCGATTTAGTCGTGGTCATTCCCGCAGCGGGTGTTGGCAGTCGAATGGGGGCGAATAAACCAAAGCAATATTTACCTTTAGCCGGCCAAACAATTCTTCAAAAAACCGTTAAAAAATTTCTAAATCTTGAGTATGTGGCTCAAGTTGTTATCGCCATTTCTAAGTCCGATCCTTATTTTGATGATTTAAAACTGGCAGAACACCCAAAGGTTACTGTGGTTGATGGTGGTAACGAGCGGGCCGACAGTGTTTCTAATGGTATTGCGTGGGCTAAACAGCAAGGCTTTGAGTGGGTGTTAGTTCACGATGCCGCACGCCCGTGTGTTATAAAAGACGATGTCGATGCTCTTGTAGAATATGCGTTGACTAACAACCGTAACGCTATCTTAGGTGCAAGGGCTAAAGATACATTTAAACGCAGTCTGCCATCACCAAAACCGAGCACTGCTAATATTGATTCAACTGTTGATCGCAACGACTTATGGCATGCCTTTACGCCTCAATGTTGTAAGGTAGGCGAATTGTTTGATGCGATGGCGAAGTTGACCAATGACCAAGGTCAACTTGATAAACGTGTTACGGATGAGGCCTCAGCATTAGAACTGGTTGGGCACACCGTAGATATTTTGGAATCGAGTCCTAACAATATTAAAATTACCGTGCCAGAAGACTTGCCGCTAGCCGAGTTTTATTGGCAACTAGAACAAAATTCAGTAATAGAGAGCAGCTAAAGATGAATATAAGAATCGGGACAGGATATGACGTTCACAAATTTGGTGGTGAAGGCCCGATTGTTTTAGGTGGTGTAAAAATACCATACGAACAAGGTTTTTTGGCGCACTCTGATGGCGATGTCGCGATTCATGCATTGTGTGATGCTATGTTGGGGGCACTGGCGATGGGTGATATTGGCCAACATTTCCCAGATAATGCGGACGAATACGAAAATATCGATAGTCGTATTTTATTGCGTCATGTGAATAACTTGATCAAAGAAAAAGGCTTTAAGTTAGGTAACTGTGATTTAACGATTGTGGCCCAAGCTCCTAAAATGGCACCTCATATCTTAGCGATGAGAGAAACATTGGCCAGTGACCTTAATGTTTCGATAGATGATGTTTCAGTCAAAGCGACGACAACAGAAAAGCTTGGCTTTGAAGGACGGAAAGAAGGCATTTCAGTTCAAGCTTCTGTATTGCTGGTGGCTTTGCCTTAACTTCGAATCAACCCATAGGCAATAAGCTATTAATGTCAGCCTTAACTAGCTGACTTCACGATTTTATGATCCAGGATTTAACAAAAATATAATGACAGACTCGACTGAAAACAAAGACAACCATTTTAAAGACTGGAATCTTACCCACTGGGCATATCAATTAGGTAAACCTAGCGCCGAAGCGGACTTTAAATCAGTACCAGAAGACTTCGTCGTCACCGAAAAACTGTCTTTTGACTTAACTGGCGAAGGTGAAAATCTATTTTTACTCATTGAAAAGCGTGGATTGAACACACAACAAGTTTGTCAGCACCTCGCTAAAGTATTGGGCAAGCGTTTGCGAGACATAGGCTACGCGGGTTTAAAAGATAAACAGTCGGTTTCTAGACAATGGTTTTCGGTTCAATCTAATGTGACACAAGAGTTAGACTTAAGTAAGGTAGAAACAGACCAGATTAAATTGATTGATAAAACTCGTCACCTTAAAAAGCTCAAAGTGGGTGCGTTAGCAGGCAATGCGTTCTCAATTAGGCTTAGAAATGTGTCCGATTTAGAGGCGGTAGTTCAGCGACTTGAGCAAGTAAAAGTGCAAGGTGTTCCTAATTATTTTGGGTTACAGCGTTTTGGCTTTAATGGAAATAATTTAAATTGGGCGGACCGTTGGGCGAGTGGTGAGGCTATTCGCGATAAAAAGATCAAAGGGTTTGCCTTGTCCGGTGCACGCTCATTTTTGTTTAATGAAGTAATTAGTGCTCGATTAAACCAGGGGCTTTTCGAAACAGCCATTGATGGCGACGTTTTTATGCTAACGGGTTCAAATTCTTTTTTCCAAGAAGACATTAATGAGCAAATCAACGAAAGATTAAAGACTGGTGATATCAGTATCTCTGGACCTTTGTATGGTTTAGGTGACAACCCGGTGAGTGGAAAAGTACTTGAATTAGAACAAGGTGTACTGTCTTCAAAGCCAAACTGGTTAGCATTGTTAGAATCAGAAAAGTTGGAAATGCAACGACGTTCAATTCAATTACGTCCAAGTAATGTTCAATACACATTAAGTGAACAGGATTTGCTCGTATCGTTTGAGCTTCCAAGTGGCGCATTTGCGACATCAGTACTTCGAGAATGCGTGCAATTTAGGGCAGACTAAAACCAGAACCGGTTAACTCTCATCGTTTTATCAAATAGAGTGTTATAAAGGATGCGGAAAATGAAAATACTGTTAAGCAACGATGATGGGGTTTTGGCACCCGGTCTAGAAGCACTTTACAATGAATTAAAAAACGTAGCAGATGTCACCGTTGTTGCTCCAGATAGGAACTTAAGTGGGGCAAGTAGCTCACTAACACTGACAAATCCGCTCAGAGCCCAACAACTTAAAAATGGCTTTTATAGTGTAAATGGCACTCCGACTGACTGTGTTCACTTGGCTATTAATCAATTGTTGCCAGAGCCACCGGATATGGTTGTTGCCGGTGTTAATCATGGCGCTAATCTAGGTGATGATACCTTTTATTCTGGTACAGTCTCGGCTGCTGCTGAAGGCCGCCACCTTGGTTTGCCGGCTATTGCTATGTCTTTGGTCTCAAGAACGGATAAAAATATGCCCGCGGCAGCCCTTGTAGCCAAAAAGGTGGTTGCCCATTTACAGCAGCACCCTCTCGAATCAGATAGAATTTTGAATGTAAATGTGCCCGATTTACCTTATGATCAGATAAAAGGCTTTGAAGTTACCCGACTAGGTCGAAGGCACAAAGCTGAAATGATGACAAAACAACAAGATCCGTGGGGTAGAGATATCTATTGGTATGGTAAGTTAGGCAAGGAGCTGGACGCTGGGGTGGGTACTGACTTCCATGCTATTACTAGACAAAACGTATCGATTACACCATTAACTGTAGACATGACGGCTTATTCAAGTATGGACTCAGTCGCTTCATGGGTAGATAAAATAAAGTAGTATGAATAATCAATTTGCAAGAAGCGGGGCTGCTTTAGCCGGACAGCTTAAAGGACTAGGAATTGCCAATATCAAAGTGCTCGATGCAATTGCGACGGTTCCCCGGCATCAATTTGTCGAGCCTATCTTAGCTCACAAGGCCTACGAAAATACTGCACTTCCGATTGGTAACGGTCAAACCATTTCACAACCGTATATTGTTGCAAAAATGACTGAGCTGTTAGTAGAACATGGTGTTCGTACTAATGTGCTAGAAATAGGCACAGGCTCCGGTTATCAAGCCGCTATATTAGGTAAGGTTTTTGACAAAGTCTTTTCCGTGGAGCGTATTCGACATTTGCAATTAGTGGCCAAACGACGACTGCAGGGCTTGGATATTTACAACGTTCAAATGAAACACGGCGATGGATGGCAAGGTTGGGAGTCAAAAGGGCCATTTGATGCAGTCATTGTAACAGCTGCGCCAGACAGCATTCCTGTTGCGCTTAAAGAACAGCTAAACGATGGTGGTTTGTTAGTTATCCCCGTAGGTACTGATAATCAATCATTAGTCACCGTTGTCAAACAAGGCGACACTTTTATTGAAACTAAACACGAAGCGGTGAGGTTTGTTCCTTTAGTCGCAGGAGATACCATGTAATGAAAGTCTTTACTCAGTTGTACGATGCTTGTATTCGTTGGGCGAGACATAAATATGCGACTTATTATTTAGCAATTCTCACTTTTGCTGAATCGGTCTTTTTTCCAATTCCTCCTGATGTCATGCTGGCTCCGATGGTTATTAGCCAACGTAAAAAAGCATGGTATTTGGCGTCAATTACAACAATTGCGTCGGTAATTGGTGGTATTGTCGGGTATATGTTAGGGGCTTATTTATATGAGCCTGTTGTATTGCCATTTATCGAGATGATGAAATATCAAGAAAAGTTCGCCGCAATTGTCGGATACTTTGATAAATATGGTGTTTGGATTGTGTTTTTGGCAGGTTTTACACCAATTCCATACAAGTTATTTACGGTTAGTGCCGGTATGCTTGCGATGACGTTTTGGCCATTTGTCATTGCCTCAGCTATTGGTCGCGGGATGCGATTCTTTTTGGTTGCAGGTATCTTGTATTTTGGTGGCGAGAAAATGGAAGCCAAGTTGAGACAATACATTGATGCGATAGGTTGGGCAGTGGTGATGCTCATTGTCGGTTATTTGATTTATAAACAAGTGGTGTAATGAAGTATATAGGCGTAGTGGTTTTATTGATGTTTCTTGCCGGGTGTGCGACCCGGAAGTACCCTGCGCCCATCGTTGAGATAGACCAGAGTCAAAGTCACTATTCTCGAACGCATCGCAATTCTCTTGATTCTGATTATTACACGGTAAAAAAAGGTGAGACGCTTTACTCAATTGCGTGGCGTGCCGGCTTAGACTTTCGTTTGTTGGCACAAATAAACGACATTAAAGCACCCTATGCAATCTTTCCAGGTCAGAGGCTAACACTGTCAAAACGCTTGGCAAAAGTAACCAATAAAACCTCGAGTTTTCAAAATAAAAGCTCATCTGTAGCCAAAATAAATACAAAGCCAAAATTTAATAAAAAAACGGTTGCAAATAAAAAATCAGAGGAGTACGGTAAAAAACAAGCGGATCAAAAAAGAAAAAAAACGATAACGCAAAACGTTAAAAACGCAGTAAAAAATGATTCGTTTCCTAGCAAGGTTCGCTCATGGCGATACCCTAGCAATGGAAAAATTATCGATACTTATTCCACTAAGGAAAACGGAAATAAAGGAATCGATTTCGGAGGCCAAATAGGCGACCCCGTCATTGCCGCAGCAGATGGCAAGGTGGTGTACGCTGGTAGTGCGCTAAGAGGGTTTGGTAATTTAATTATTATCAAGCACAACAATGATTATTTGAGTGCTTACGCTCATAATCGTGTTCTTAAAGTTAAAGAACAGGATTGGGTAGAGGCGGGTCAATTAATAGCGGAAATGGGCGACTCTGGAACCGATAAAGTGAAACTTCACTTTGAAATTAGATTCCGTGGCCGAACCGTCAATCCGCTAAAATACCTACCTAAAAAGCGTTAAGCATAGATCGTGAACCTGACTTGCTATAACAATAGCATTGTCGATAGGAGGCGTACTATGAGTCAAGAACTTGTACACGAAGTGGAAGAGAGCACAGAAAAGTCTGATATCGACTTTGAAGCTGACAGTTTGCCTAATGTAGCAGCTGCAAAAGCCGAGAAAGATGAAGAAGTCGTGCACAAAGCCGAGCAACCCAAAAACTTAGATGCAACCCAAATTTATCTGAGTGAGATTGGATTTTCACCACTACTTACAGCAGAAGAAGAAGTCTATTTTGCGCGTAAAGCTTTGAAAGGCTGTGAAGCCTCTCGCAAACGAATGATCGAAAGTAACCTTCGATTAGTAGTAAAAATTGCGCGTCGTTACAATAATCGAGGTCTAGCGCTACTCGACCTAATCGAAGAAGGTAACTTAGGTCTTATCCGCGCCGTTGAAAAGTTTGATCCAGAACGCGGATTCCGTTTTTCAACATATGCAACATGGTGGATTCGTCAAACCATTGAACGCGCCATCATGAATCAAACCCGTACCATCCGTCTTCCTATTCACGTCGTCAAAGAGCTGAACGTATATTTGCGTACTGCAAGAGAGCTAGCTCAAAAACTTGACCATGAACCAACCGCCGAAGAAATTGCGGCTAAACTCGACAAACCTGTTGAAGATGTCTCAAAGATGTTGCGTTTGAACGAACGTATAAGCTCAGTAGACACGCCTATAGGTGGCGATTCAGATAAAGTCTTGCTAGATGTGATCGCGGATGAGCGAGGGCAGGGACCTGAGCATAAGACGACAAACGATGATATAAACAATAATATTGTCAGTTGGCTTGAGCAACTTAATCCAAAGCAAAGAGAAGTGTTAGCACGTCGATTTGGTTTACTCGGTTACGAACCGTCAACCCTAGAAAACGTAGGTAAAGAAATTGGCTTAACGCGAGAAAGAGTTCGTCAGATTCAAGTAGAAGCGCTAAGACGCCTTAAAGACATGGCCTTGCACGAAGGTTTAAATATGGAATCCTTGTTTCAGGTCGAAGAACTTTAAGCTAAAGGACTATAGTGCCAAACTAAAAAGTAAAGGAGCAATGATAGTTGGTCAGGTTTTTCTGTATTAGAAACAAACCTTTGTTTATCAGCTGGTTATAAGTGCTCCGCTGTATTGTTATTAACTATCAAGTAGTTAAGCCCACTTTTAAGTGGGCTTTTTAATGGGCGAAATTACTTAAAAGTGGTTATAATGAAGGCTCGCGTTTTAATGAGAAATTAATGAAACTAAAATAATGAGTTACTTGATAGCTTTTGCATGCTTTGTCTTTCTGACTTTCTCCACAGTCGTCACTGGTGAAGACAAGACAACTGTAACGCTTAGAACGCCACCTCCTATTCCCCAAGGCTACTTTATCCGAGATGTACTCTCTACCGTTTATACGAATATCGGATACAAGGTCGACTTTATTGCATTACCTGCGACGCGAGAGCTCATCATGGCCAAGAACGATAGGATATCCGGCGTATTGGCAAAAGATATCGTTGTCGAGTCTAATTTCCCCGAACTTATTCGTATAGAACATCCATTATTTGAATACAAAGTGGTCTATGTTGCAGATAGACGTAAATGCGGTTTCTGTTTGTTGGATTCTATAGAGCTAATTGGCTTTCCAAGGGGAGGCCAAATATTTCCCGTACTGATTAAAAAGTTTTTTCCGAATGCAAAATCAACATCCTTGAGCTGGAACTTAAATGTTGAAGAAGTTGTCGAGAAAGGGCGTTTACCGGCTTTTATAACAACAAATATGGGGTTTTCTGACGCGGTTGCTTCGAGTCCACATACTATTGTTCATGAGCTAGACCGACGTTACGATTTTCATTACATCGCTCCGTATATGGGTCATTTAAAAAATGATATTGAGACAGAGTTACAGCGCTTAGAATCTGAAGGCGTCCTAAACGAACTGCGCTTGAAGTATGGGTTAATCGAAGTAAAGCCAACTAAAATTGCACTTGAGGATAAGCCTGTGCTTGCAGTGTCGGGTAATTGGTATGAATATACTGAAGTTGACGGCAGCGGGGTTTATTGGGACATCATTCAGCACGCTCTTTATCGAAGAGTCGCGGTAAAAACAGAAGCAACATCTTGGGTGCGTGCTGTGCGTATGTTTGAATCCGGAAAAGCAGATATGTTGGTAGGTGCATATAAGCACTTACCGAAGGGCTACCTCTCATCCAAATACCACATAGACTATGAATCAGAAGTGGTAGTTTTAAGCAAATCTGAAGATATTTTAGCTCGATTTGATCAAGGAGATATGAATTTAACTGTATGTGTCGCAGAAGCATACGAATTAGTGACCGAAGTAGCTGCTAAACGCGCTTTTATTCATCAGGCCGACTTCAATAAGTGCGAGGAGTTACTCTTTGCGGACCGGGTCGATTTAATAATTGACTACCCATACAATTTAGCCCATCTCACTGACAAGTATCCAAACGAAGTGTTTTACGAATCTTTGCCTTTACACGTGCTTTTCCATGATGATGAAGATGGCAAGTTGTTAAAAGACCAGTTTGATCAGGGAATGGAACGTGCTGCTAAAAAAGGCCAATTAGCTCAATTCTTCTTGAGGCCTGAAGACTATGTTTTTGCAAGAATGACTGAATTAGCGGATACATCTTCATCAGAATAACCACGCTAATTCACTTTAATCCTTTCTTTATATTAACTTCTGTTTTTATCGATAACCGAACCGCCACCTTCGGACTAATCATCGTTAGGTGGCATTAACCTGACTCGGTTATTTAATTTGTTGCTTTAGCTGGTTCAATAATTCCCAGGCCTGTCGAGGAGACAAGTCATCTAAGTCTGTATTCACAATTATATCTGCCACTTGTTGTTTCGACATGTCCAACAACGATAGTTGAGGCGCCTGTGTAAGTGGTTGTGCTTCAGACTGGTCTCCAGTGCTACTTGTTGCGTTTTGTCGTTGTGTACGTGCACTCTCGTCTTGTTGAGCTTCTGCAATCGATTGTTGTTCTAAATGAGAAAGCTTGTGTTTTGCAAACGCGAGTACTTCTTTTGGTAAGCCGGCAAGCTTGGCGACTTGAATACCAAAACTTTTACTAGCGGCACCTGATTGAACCGCATGCATGAAGACAATGTCATCACCGTGCTCTTGAGCATCAAGGTGCAAATTGAAAATTCCATCATGAGCGGCAGCAAATTCTGTTAATTCAAAGTAGTGAGTCGCAAACAAGGTTAATGCTTGGATTTTGCTCGCTAAAAACTCGGCAGATGCCCAAGCTAAACTAAGTCCATCATAGGTACTCGTACCACGGCCAATCTCATCCATTAAAACTAAAGAGTGAGGGGTGGCATTATGTAAAATGTTGGCGGTCTCTGTCATTTCAACCATAAAGGTTGAGCGCCCTGAGGCCAAGTCATCTGATGCACCAATACGCGTAAAGATGCGATCTATTTCGCCTATTTGTGCTCGTTCTGCAGGGACGAAGCTACCAATATTTGCCATAAGGGTGATCAAAGCAACTTGGCGCATAAAGGTTGATTTACCGCCCATATTTGGACCAGTAATCACTGCTAACCTATTATGACTATCTAATGATACCGGGTTGGCGATAAATGGGTCAGACATCACTTGCTCGACGACAGGGTGACGACCATTTTCAATATTAATTTGACGACCACATACTAACTCAGGTTTGTGGTAATTTAGGCTCTCTGCACGTTCGGCAAAGTTACACAATACATCCGTTTGTGCCAATGCGTCTGATAGGAGTTGTAAAGGCTCGAGGGCGTCGACAAGTTGTTCTACTATTTGTTCGTACAGACGTTTTTCTAGTGCCAGAGAACGACTCTGGCTCGACAATACACGCTCTTCGTGTTCTTTTAATTCAGGGACGATATACCGTTCGTTATTTTTAAGTGTCTGTCGGCGAATATAGTGATCAGGCACCTGTGCGGAGTTGGCTTTACTCACATCAATATAAAAGCCGTGGACTTTATTAAATCCGACTTTTAAGGTGGCGATGCCCGTCTGTTCTCGCTCTCTTGCTTCTAGCTCTTCAATAAAGCGCGTGGCACCGTCACTCAATTCTCTTAGTTCATCAAGCTCGGTATTAAAGCCAGGCTTGACGACACCACCATCGCGAATTAACACGGGTGGGTTCTCGATTATTGCAGCTTCCAAAAATTGTGCGATATCTGGTAATGGATTGATTTGATTATTCAAGGTTTGCAGGCGAATGGAGCCAAGACCAGATAGTTCGCTTTTTATTTCCGGTAAAACGAATAGGGCACTTCGCAAACGAGCCAAGTCTCTCGGTCTTGCCGAACGGATGGCTAGTCTCGCAACGATACGCTCAATGTCGCCGACACTTTTTAGTAAAGACTGAATTGGTTCAAAAGCACCGTTTTGTAACAACTCTTCAACCGCATCTAAGCGCCCGTTAATTTCAAGCTGCTCGCGACTTGGCATATGGATCCAACGTTTCAATAAACGACTGCCCATTGGGGTAGACGTATTATCTAAAACATTCGCTAGCGTATTTTCTGAACCACCTGAGAGATTTTGAGTCAGCTCAAGGTTTTTACGGGTAGCGGCATCAATTAGGATAGCAGACGCCGTTGATTCTACTTTAATCGAACGGATATGAGGTAAAGCTGTACGTTGTGTATCTTTAACGTATTGCATCAAGCAACCCGCAGCCGCGATTCCGTGCGCACAGTCCATCACTCCAAAGCCAGTGAGCTCTTTGGTATCAAACTGTTGATTTAAAACGCGATGTGCAGTCTGTAAATCGTATTCCCAATCTGAGCGTCGGCGGCTTCCTTTGATATTGCGAATAAGACCCGGCGCGACAAAACTTTCTGGGTAAAGGAGCTCTGCAGGACTGATACGAGTTAATGTCGCTTGTAAGTCACTCTCATTTTCGAACTGGTTGATTAAGAAGCGGCCACTGTTTATGTCCAAGAAGGCTAACCCAAACGTCGTGTTGTCTTTGCTTGTATGGCTGTAAACTGAGGCAATGAGATTGTCTTGTCGGTCAGGTAATAAGTTTTCATCTGTCACGGTACCAGGAGTCACGATACGCACGACTTTGCGCTCGACAGGGCCTTTGCTGGTGGCCGGATCGCCGACCTGTTCACAAATAGCGACCGATTGGCCTAATTGAACTAACTTAGATAAATAATTATCAACGGCGTGATAGGGAACACCTGCCATTGGGATAGGTTGACCATGCGAGGTACCGCGTTTGGTTAACGAGATGTCAAGCAAGTCCGCAGCGCGCTTGGCGTCATCGAAAAACAGCTCATAAAAGTCACCCATACGATAAAACAACAGTACATCTTGATGATCTTTTTTTATTTTTAAAAACTGCTGCATCATCGGCGTTTGCGAAGCAATACTGTCTTGGCTGTACAAATCTATCATTGGCGAACTTTTAACACTGAGCGTTGATTAAGAATGTCGTATATTGTCACAGATTCGGAATTATCTGTCTTGCAAAATTAACAGATGAGACGGCAGTTGATGTATTTTTTATCGGCTTACGTCATGTAGAATTAACGCTGATAGAATTTTTAAGTGCAACCATACTTTGAAAGATGTTGAGTTTACTAAATGAACTCTATTAAGTTTTAGTTTGGTTGAACATAGCGATGTACAACTTGGCTATGCAATACATGCAAGACGCAGAACAACGAGCGCTGTAGTTAGACTTAGTAGCAGAAGCTTTGGCAAAAGCGACAATCACCACGGCGAGGACATAAAGTGACAGAGTCGAAAAACGAAATTAATAAACTAGCCAGTCAATTGGTGCTTAAGCTCAATGACCTTGGCCAAACATGTACGACGGTTGAGTCATGCACCGGAGGCGGTATTAGTAGTGCAATTACTGATATTGCTGGCAGCTCGTCAGTATTCGAATATGGTTTTGTTACTTATAGTAATGAAGCCAAATCTAAGCTTGTCGGTGTCAAAAGCGAAACACTTGAGCATTTCGGTGCGGTCAGCAAGCAAACCGTGCTCGAAATGGCTATCGGTGGGTTAGAAAATGGACACGCTGATTTAGCTATTTCGGTTAGCGGTATTGCCGGTCCAGGTGGTGGTTCAGAAAGCAAACCCGTAGGGACAGTTTGGATTGCAATTGCATCAAAAGTCCCCAACAATTCTACTGGTTATACGGTTTTTGCTGATCATTATTGCTTTGAGGGAAATCGTTTTGAAGTAAGGAAGAAGTCCGTCGAAGCCGCATTAAATATGGCTCTTGGTGCACTAAGCAAAAAAAATTAAAGAAAAAATCACATACAGTATTGATACTGTTTAATTATACAGTATACTCACTGCATTGATTCGGCACATAGCCCGATTTTAGAATTTCTGGAGAATGAAATGGACGCAAATAAAGAAAAAGCACTAGGTGCTGCGTTACAACAAATTGAACGCCAATTTGGTAAAGGCTCAATTATGAAATTGGGTGACAGCAAAGCGTTAGACATCGAATCTGTATCAACAGGTTCACTAGGTCTGGATATCGCTTTGGGTATAGGTGGTTTGCCATGTGGTCGTATTATCGAAATTTACGGTCCAGAATCTTCAGGTAAAACAACACTAACACTACAAGTTATCGCGCAAGCTCAAAAACAAGGTAAAACTTGTGCATTCGTTGATGCCGAACACGCGCTTGATCCAATATACGCTGCGGCATTAGGTGTTAATGTTGATGAGCTATTAGTTTCTCAACCAGATACAGGTGAGCAAGCATTAGAAATTACAGACATGCTAGTACGTTCAGGTGCCGTTGACGTACTGATTGTTGACTCGGTTGCGGCATTGACTCCAAAAGCTGAAATCGAAGGTGACATGGGTGACTCTCACATGGGCCTTCAAGCTCGTCTGATGTCACAAGCATTGCGTAAGCTAACCGGTAACATCAAGCGCTCGAATACACTGTGTATCTTCATCAACCAAATTCGTATGAAGATTGGTGTTATGTTTGGTAACCCTGAGACAACAACGGGTGGTAACGCACTTAAGTTCTATGCATCAGTACGTTTAGATATTCGTCGTATCGGTTCTGTTAAAGAAGGCGATGAAGTTATTGGTAACGAGACTAGAGTCAAAGTCGTTAAAAACAAAGTGGCTCCTCCATTCAAGCAAACTGAATTTATCATTATGTATGGTAAAGGTATTTCTAAAGAAGGTGAGTTAATCGACTTAGGCGTTAAGAATAACGTGGTTGATAAGTCTGGTGCTTGGTATGCATACAATGGCAGTAAGATTGGCCAAGGTAAGGCAAACTGTATCAAGTTCTTAAAAGAGAACGTAGACGTTGCAGAAGAAATCGAAGCAAAACTTAGAGACATGTTGTTGCTTCAAGCGACGATTCAAGACGAAGAAGCAGAAGACAAAGACGCAACGTTAGAAGGCTAAAAACAGCTTTCAACGAAACAAAGAATGACCCTTGCAAAGTCGCCATGTTATTTTAACTGGCGACTTTTTTTATACTTAAAAATTATATTGCACTATCCCAGCAAGACTAACCTGGGCTTGTTTGGGCGGCCAGCTTGCCCATAAAGCTCGGTTGCTATTTTCACTATCGATTCGACTTACTTCAACGCCAATTTGAACCCCAGAATTTAGTATCTGCCGCCAGCTCAAGGTGATGTTGTTGCCCGAGCTATCATTAGGGTCAAACATATTGTCATCCTTGTCGGTCACTTCAAAATAATCATATCTGACGCTAAACCTATGTTTCAAACCACCCATTTTTCTGGAGTGATGCAGGAGTAGGTACAAAGCTTTGAAGTCATTGTGGACACCCTTGATTCGGTCGCCCATTTCGGTGCTACCATCCATATATTGAAATAACACGCGACTGGATTTAGAAAATTTGTGTAAAGCTGAAACAGAGACAAATTTTGTTCGCCAAGAATATTGCATATCTGGTTCGAGTCCAAACGGGCTGGCTAAGTTGTCGTAAATGTAAAACCTTACATCAGTTTGTCTTAAATACTGATAATGCGACCCTACGTAATAGCCGATGTGACCGTCCGTTTCAGTATTGATATCCACATAGGTTGGATTAGGGTTGTCTACGGGCATAAATTGAAAGTAATCGGCGAAGTGTACCTTTTCACCAATAGAGGACTGCCTTTGATGCACCGCCCAACCTCGCCAGGATAATAAAGAGGCTAAGCCGTCATTTTGCTGATATGCACTGGCAACAAGCGTATATGAGTGTTTGGAACCGTGAATCCGACCTGGACGAGAAAATTGCCACTCAATACCCAATGGGCGAACTTCTTCCGCAACCCAACTGTTGATGGCAGAAAAGTTAAATGTATAGGGTGAAGTCCAGCCAATGCTGGCATTCTCTAAGGAAAACTCTGGATAAAAATAACCGATTTTAAACTGGTGTTTGTAAAACTGAGAAATAGGTTTTGACTCGATGTAAGCTTCTGATAAGCCAAATCTATCGTCACCATCTAGATTGTACTGCAGAGTTGACTTAAAAGAAGTGGTCACGCCAAGCTCCCAGTTTACATCTAGGAGTGCATGGTCAAAGCGCAATTGACTACCATCGTCATACCTTAATAAGCCCGTTCCATTATCCAACCAGGGATCGAGCCAATTAGATTCGTTATTGATGTGATATACACCACCTTGAGCTTGACCAGCAAACTGGACGCTAGAACTCGCCAACGTCATATTTGTAACTAAAAGAAGTGCTGTAAGCGGTACCCACTTTACTTTATGTAACGTCATGTCAGTTACAAATCCTTTGCCAAAAATAACCCACTATTGCCCATTAACCATGCTTCTAACATGGTTGCCTCTAATGGTTTACTCATGTAATAGCCTTGGCCTGTCTCGATGTTTAGCTCCGCAAGTATTTCCATCGTAGCCTTATCTTCAATGCCTTCTGCAACAATAGTTAGCCCTAAATTATGAGCTAAGCTACTAATTGACTTAACAATGATTAGGTCGTCGGAGTTATTAGCTAAGTCCAACACAAAGGACTTATCTATTTTAAGCTCATCTACAGGCGTTCGCTTTAATTGTTCCATCGAAGAATAACCTGTACCAAAGTCATCGATAGATAGTTTGATCTTCATGTTACTTAACATGTTGAGTGCTTTAATGGCTTGTTCAGGATCATCCATAATTGCACTTTCAGTGACTTCAAAAATCAATGCTTCAGGTGAGACTTGGTATTTTTCTAACAGGTTGGCAACAAATGGCGGAAGGGCAAGATCAGTCAAATCAATGGCTGAAATATTAATCGCCATTTTTATCTCAAAACCTAGTTCTTTTAGCCTCAAGTGCTGTTGTAAAGAGGTTTCTATAGCCCAGTGTGTCAAGTGTCTAATATTACCGGTTTGCTCAGCTAGCGGAATGAATTCATCTGGGAATATAAAACCATGTTTGGGGTGTTTCCAGCGGACAAGTGACTCCACACTGATCACTTTACCGGTTTTGAGGTCTATCTTAGGTTGAAAGTTTAACTGGAGTTGCTGTTTTTCAATGGCGTTTTTGAGCTCAGTCATTAAGCTAAGTCTAACAACCGAGTATTTATTTTTGGCCGCAACAAATCGACTAATGCTGTGATGTTTGTCTTTTGCATCATAAAGCGCAATGTCGGCGTATTGCATTAGTTTTTCTGGTAAACATGTGTCATTAGGGTAAACAGATACACCAATGCTGATTGAAACATCCAAAGCGACGTCATTGACTAAAAAAGGTTCATCGAATAAGTGAGCGACTTGATTGGCCGCGACAATGGCATCACTCTCCGTTTCTAAGGGAATAATTGCGGCGTACTCATCACCGTCTAAGTAGGCAAGAAAAGAAGACGAGGATTTGTGTTCATTGAGTCGAGTTGCAATGGCTTTTAGTACGGCATCGCCAAACTCATGACCTAAGGTATCGTTAAAATCTTTAAATCGGTCTACATCCATCCACAAAACTGCAAAACTCGCATCTGGCTCTTGTGTAATGTACTCATTTATTTTTGCTAAGAAGAAAGTACGATTTGGGAGTTCTGTCGATGAACTAAAATAAGCCAATCGGTAATTCTCTTGTTCACGGCTTTTGATTGCTTGTTGCATATCTGAAAGTGCAAAGGATAACGACTCTACTTCTTCTAGTGAACGGTTGTGCTCAAATTCGGGGTACTCTCCTTTACGAATTTGATTCGCTACGTCTGCTAACATTCGCAGTGGTTTGGCGATGCTTTTTGAAAATGAAAAGGTAAGGAATGAGATCAACACTAAGATAACCGCGATTGCAGCGGAAAGTTGTATTATTAGGTTCTCATAATTTAGGTGCGCTTTACTGCTCGGCACTACGAAAAAAACGTCTATGGGCTGGCTATCGGCGAGGCCAAAATAAAGCTGAAATACAACGTGCTCTTGCTCATTAATAAATGTGGTATGTTGAACTATATTGGTTTGATTTTGAAATTTGTGTGGAATATTTGCAAAGGCTGCCGTTAATTCACTGAGGTCATTTTGTGTGTCTGTTGTCGCCCTGACAATATTCATGTATCTGATGCTGATGTCAAAATTAGTGATATCTCGAACATCTTCACCTAGTAAGCGCTGTACTTTAATCCCGGACATCAACCACGCATCAACCGTAGGTGCGCTTTCGACAAACTTCACTGCCTGAACGGTAAGAAGGTATAGGGTTTGGTCTTTGTATATAAAGTGAAAGCCATCTTCATTTTGATATTTGGGCTGTAATACTGGCTCGTCATTCGGAGTTGTGCTTAGAGGGACTCGCTCGTTGTTATAAGCCACCAAAAAGTCAACATTAAGGCGTTTTTGAAAGTTAGTTAACGCAAGTTGTAGCGACGCAGGGTCCTGTTTGGCCCTTCGAATCAAAGTTTTGGTAGAGAAGTCACGACTTATCGTTTCTAATCCTTTTTTAAGAGCACTCAAATCTGCGTTTAATTTGTAATTTAGCACTGATGAGGAGCTTCGGAATTGAGCTGTCAACTGACTACTGCTGTGTTGATAAGTTTGAGTGAGAGTCACCGCCAAAACAGAGCTAACCGTAATGGCTAGCGCAAACATAAACAGCAAAAAGTTCCTGTTTTGAAGTGAGCGAAAGTTAATACGCATCAAATTCGTCATCGTCATCAAATTCATTAAGGTTAGGTAATAACGCTTCACTGAGGCTTATCGTAAAGCTTTTTGGGACCGCAGAGGATGCATCTAGTTCCAATGAAAACTCGGCATCCATTCCCTGTAATAGTGGACTGTGAAGGTTAACTCGATACTTTCCTTTAGGAATGTCTAGTTTGACGAGACCAGACTCATTGGTTTTTGCAAAAAATGGCGTATCTACAACGTATATATAAGCCAGCATCCAGTCGTGAATATTACAGCCTAGGGTTACTTGACCCGTTTGCTCAAACGGTAAAGGCTCTGGTTTTTGATCTTTATATAATTTTAGCTCGAAGGTTTTTGCTTCAGAGAAGGAGTAGACGTGATGTTGAACCGAGTCTGAATTTGGAAAGCTGATTTTAGCCCCTTTTTGTGCCATTAAAATATGAGGAACAAACTGTGTTTTGATTTGGTTCATTTCCTGAGGTTGAGCAATTAATTGCTCAGGTGATACTTCAAAAAGTGGCGTTAATGAAACTCCCACGTTTTCAGCAGCTTGTTTGTCTTTAGTAAGGACGAGAAGGTTTAAAGGACTGGCCATGCCGTTAGCCGAAATAAAGAACAAGCAACTGGCCCAAAATAGTGCTTTTGTTTTATTGAGACTGTTGCTGATTTGTTGTTGGTACATAGTCACCCATTGTTTAAACGCCGTAGTTTGCCTTTATTGTTTTAAATCAAACACAATACATAAAGTGGCATCTTCAGCTTATATTTTATTAATCAATTTGCAATTGAAAGGAATAGCAAACTCCCTTCTTGATCGATTTCAAATTTAAAGTGAGATAAATAGTTCATGCCTAATAATCCATCATAACGACTTCTAAAATTCATAACAGCAAAATTTTCGTCAGCAACGACAAACTCACCAATTCCGATGGTAGAAGATTCGTACACGGGCGCTGTTACCATTCCACCTGCGGTATTAAATTGCATCATAGATTGTCGTCGAACTTTAGTACCTCTGAGGCGATGTAATGCCTCTTTAGTCAACACGGTCATGGATGCTCCTGTATCAATTAGCAGGCGGAACAACGCACCGTTGATCTCAACATTGACAATGAAATGGTTGCCCGATTTGGTGAGTGGAATAGCTTTACTGGTAATTGCAGTCTCTTCTCCTTGAGCTCTAAGGATATCGAGCTTTTGTTTTGCGTTTGGTACAAGTCGCCATTGTTCATAAAAATAGTCGAAGCTGACCCAATCGCCGTCATTGACAAGATGCTTAGCGTAAAAGGCATGAAGCGTGGTCCATTGATTAATTGCCAACAGAGTATCTTTGTACCTGTGATAAAGGTCGGACAGCGCCGTTGTGTTGTCAGCACTATCCAAATCACGTCCGTATTGTTTTAACAAGGAAGTGAAACGTAATGTGGCTCGTTCGGCAATGTCTGGATCGTCCGTCTGCTCAATGATCATTTTATAATTATCAAGGGCATCTTCGTAGTCTCCGAGTTGTTCGAGTATGTCTCCTTCTGCTAACAATAAATCTGAGTTGTAGGGGAATCGAGTTAATAAGTCCCTAATATCAGAAAGCTGAAGGTAATATGCTTGGTGTGAAATAACACGAAGGTAATCAGCTACGTCTTGTTCCTTTAACTCGTCTAACGGTGTGGATAAGAGTTGCTCTCGTGAAGATGTTGCGGTGTCGTTTTTTGCAAAGTTGTTGCCCTTTAATCTGTTCGAGCCAAAGTGATTTGTGTCACTAATTCCAGTTTCATTGTTATCTACTGTAGTGCGCTTCTTCGCGGAGCTTGGCGAATGGCTTGCTGTTGTATTATTTGAAGCCGTTGAGGTACCCACGATTTTCTCAGTATCGTGATTATGGACGAACGACGTAGATAAGGGGCTTTGCTGAGGTTGTTCGTGTTCTTGAAAGAACAGTTGCGGTAAAAAGTTAACGGCGATGAAAATACCTAGTAGAACACCAATGAGCGTGACAGAAATGAGAGTAAGTGTCGTCTTGTTCATTGGTGTCGTCCGTTTTCTAATGAACCCCTATTTAATCAGATCGTATTCATTTCGCAAGATATCGATGATTTCTTGTTTAGGATTGGATGATAATTGGATCGCTTGACCAGTGACTTTTTCGGCAATGTTTCTGTAGGTTTCCGATACTTCCATCATAACATCGACCGGAAGTGCATTGTTTTTGGCTAGTGCTTCACGTTCATCCATTCGGTTTTTGTTCAGCAGAATGTCAGGATCTTCAAACCGATTGAGTAGCATTTGCCTGAATCCTTCTTTCGAGTTTTCAACCACCTGACCGTTCTCAAAGGATTTCTCATCCCATATTCTTGATGAATCTGGGGTACCCACTTCATCCATATAAATAAGTTTGTCATTGCCCGCTGCGTCTTTTACGTAACCAAATTCAAATTTGGTATCGACAAAAATTTGATCGATTTTGGCAAGTTCTTCACTAATTAAATCGAAACCTTCAGTAAGAAGTTTTTGATACAGTTCTACGTCTTCAATTGACTTAAAGTTGAATGACTCAAAATGATCTTTGATGTCTTGGTTTCGAATGTTTGCATCATCCGCTTCTGGGACATTAGGGATGCCGCGTAATATACCTTTAGTTGATGGCGTGATAAGTATTTGATCAAGCTTTTGGTTTTTGGTTAGGCCTTCAGGTAATTTAATTCCACAAAATTCACGTTCGCCTTTTTCATAGCTTCGCCACATAGATCCCGTAATGTACTGTCTAGCTATGGCTTCGATCATAACGGGTTTGGCTTTTTGTACTATCCAGACGAAAGGATGAGGAATGTCTAGGATATGGCTGTCGGCCAGACCATTTTCTTTAAATAACTTAAACCAGTGGTTAGATACTGCGTTAAGTGCTGCACCTTTACCAGGTACACCATTTAAACCGTTCTCGCCGTGCCAAACGCAATCAAAGGCTGAGATACGGTCACTAATGACCATAATAGCAAGCGGCGTTGCAGGGTCGACATCATAACCTTTTTGCTCAATCAAGCGACGACTATCTTCAATCGTAAGCCAATAAACAGAGCGAACTTTACCACTGTGAACAGGTAAGTCGGTTTTGATAGGGAGATCATTATTAACAGCTAATACAGATTGCGCCAGCTTCATTTAATTTAGGTCCAAAAAAGGTATGGGAGGTGGCTCTAAAGTTTATCAAAGCTAGTAATAAAAAAAAGGCTGTAATAACAGCCTTTTTGATATTTATTTTGTGATTAAAACTTTGAACATTAAAGTTTGAACTTGGATGCAGCCTCAAGTAGGTCATCTGAAAGTGTATGCAAACTCTTAGAGACGTCACGAATACCATCAAGTGCTTCAAGTGATGCACCAATAGATTGATTCATGTCGTTGACATTTGTCATCACTGTATTTGCGACAGATGTTTGTTGCTCGGTTGCTGTCGCGATCTGGGTATTGAGGCCATGAATTGTATTAATATGACTTGCAATTTTGTTGACAGAGTCGCCCGTTTGAGCGGCGTATTGTTCGTTACGTTCAGCCTGGGCACTGGCACTTTCCATCGACTCAACAGAAGCAGTAGCTGCATCGGTCAGAGCGTTGAGTAGTTCTCTAATTTCCGTTGTGGACTTTGAGGTACGTGATGCTAACTCTCGGACTTCATCAGCAACAACGGCAAAACCTCGACCTTGCTCACCAGCACGGGCCGCTTCGATCGCCGCATTGAGTGCTAACAGGTTAGTTTGTTCTGCGATAGAAGTAATAACATCCAAAATTTGATTTACATTTTGGGTATCTTCGGCCAACTTGTGGATGACCGAAGAGGCACCTTTAATTTCGTTATTTAATGCTTGTGAAACGGCCATCGATTGATTGAGGATTTCTAAGCTTTGGTTGGCTTCCTGCTCAGCGTTTTCGGTTGCCACTGCCGCTTCGTTGGCTGAGCCTGATATTTCATTCACACTTTGGTTCATCTCTTCCATGGACTGCTTAACCATTTCAGAGTCTTCGCTTTGCTTGTGCATTGATGACTCAGCCGTCTCCATACGTTGAATAAGACGAGTTGAGTTGTCGAGTAATGGTTGCACCACAGCCATTACGTCACTGATAGCACTGCGAAGCACGTCCATAAAACCATTAAAGTTTTTGGACATTTGACCAATTTCATCTTCACTTTTTACTTTTAGCTTAGAGTTTAAGTCACCGTCTCCTGCCGCTAGTTCACCTAACGTCGCGGCTGCGTCACTTGCAGACTCTCTGATTACTTTACCGATGAAAAAGCCTAATGCAGCGACACAAAGGGTCAATATAACTGCGATAACAATACTTTTTACAATTGCAGACTGAGAGCGTTCTTTCGCGTTTTCTGCTAGCTCGACATATTCGCGGTCAGAGTTGGATTTGTATTGTTCTAAATTGTCATTGAGCTGTTTGAATAGCTCAGCTTTGGTTTTACTTTGCTCTTGTATGACTTCAAAGTCGGCATTACCTGAGATAAATGCGACGACAATTGCTTTTGCGATTTCATTGTATTTGGCGAGTGTTGTCTCGAATTGAATGAGCTTTTGTTGGTTCGCCTTATCAAGACTTTTGATTTGATCGATGTTTGATTGCAGAACTTGATACTCTTGCTCTGCAGTGTTTATTAGTTCTTCATCTCCAAAGGAAACTGCTTGAGTGTATAGCTCGTCGATCCGATTGATGATGAACGAGTTAGCAGTTGATATTTTTGCAATTTGATATCGGCGATCTTTAAGTTCGTCAATATTCTCATTGTTTTGTTGACTGGCAATGGCGTTTAAAACAATAACCACTACAAGTGCGATCAATGCGATTAAAGTAATGACATTGATTTTGATGAAAACACTTAAATTTTGAAATTTATTCACACTGCATCTACCTATCAGATTTATCAAAGCCTAAGTTATATCGGCTTTGCAGTGCAAAGCCTTAGATATAACGCAGTCAAAGTGAAGCAGTTGCTGATTTTGTAACCATAACTGCTTGTATCGACTTAAGTTTAGACAAAGAATCTCATCTAACAAGAAATCAAATAAATTATATTAACTACGGATCCCAATTCCTTTGTTAATAAGTGTCATCGCGATTGCAAAAAACACCACCACAAAGGCAATGATCATGCCGACTGCAACCGACAAATCTACATCGGATACACCCAAGAAACCGTATCTAAACGCGTTTACCATGTAGACAATAGGGTTAATCTTAGACACAGTTTGCCAAAACTCAGGTAGTAGACTGAGACTATAGAAAACACCACCTAAATAAGTCAGAGGCGTCAAAATAAAGGTTGGAATAATAGAGATATCATCAAATGAATTGGCAAATATAGCATTCATAAGTCCTGCTAGTGAGAAGACCATTGAAGTCATCAGCACCGTTAGCACTAGGATTGAGATACTGTGAATTTGAATATCAACAAATAACATTGAGACACAAGTAACAATCAAACCAACAAGCAGTCCTCGCAACATACCGCCACCCATAAAACCTAGTACAATGACGTAGTTAGGGACCGGCGCTACGAGCATTTCTTCAATGTTACGTTGAAATTTGGCGCTGTAGAACGAACTCGCTACGTTAGAATATGAGTTAGTAATTACCGACATCATGATAAGTCCAGGCACGATAAACGACATATAGTCGTAACCGCCCATTTCGCCGATACGAGAACCAATCAAATTACCAAAAATAACGAAATAGAGCGTCATAGTAATCGCTGGTGGTACCAAGGTTTGAACCCAAATTCTTAAAAATCGCGTACATTCTTTGATAAGTATTGCTTTAAGTGCAACTGAGTACATGCCCATTATGCTGCGGCTCCTTTTTTACCTTCTTCAACCAGGCGAACAAATAGTTCTTCTAAACGGTTTGATTTGTTTCTCATACTTAATACTTGAACCCCTTGTTCAGTCAGCTGACTAAACACCTTGTTTAGGCCTTGCTCTTTGGCGACTTCAACTTCAAGCGTGTGATTGTCGGTCGCGACGCAATTAAACCCCTCTAGTTTTGGTGCTGTCTCAAACTCACTAGTATCAAGAATGAAGGTTTCCATGTTTAGCTTGGCTAATAGGTTTTTCATTGACGTATTTTCACCGATGACACCTTTATCGATAATCGCAATGTTACGACACAGCATTTCTGCTTCTTCAAGGTAGTGAGTGGTTAAAATGATGGTAATACCTTCGTCTTTGTTGAGTTTTTGTAAAAACTCCCACATGCTGCGCCTGATTTCTATATCAACACCTGCGGTTGGCTCATCAAGGATAAGTAACTTTGGTTCGTGCATTAAGGCACGGGCAATCATAAGTCGACGTTTCATACCGCCAGACAAAGTGCGAGCTTGAGAGTCACGCTTTTCCCAAAGGTCAGTTTGTTTTAGGTACTTCTCTGCACGCTCAAAAGCGGTGGCACGGTCCACACCGTAATAACCAGCTTGGTTTACAACAATTTGGCGAACCGTTTCGAATTGGTTGAAGTTAAATTCTTGAGGAACCAATCCAATGAAAGACTTTGCTTTTTCTAAGTCCGTATCGATGTCATGGCCAAAGACTTTTACTGAACCAGCCGTTTTGTTTACTAACGAGCTAATAACACCAATCGTTGTTGATTTACCCGCGCCGTTAGGGCCTAACAAGGCAAAAAAATCACCTTCGTTCACGTTTAAGGTGATGCCTTTTAATGCTTCAACTGTCCTGCTCTTGGACTGGTAGGTCTTTTTTAAATCTGATATTTCCAGTGCGTACATAATTTATCGAGTCTCGCTCAAAATAGATTGTTTAATTGGTGTAGCCCCAACGAGGCACTAAAGATTGTTCAATATTGAGATGGTCCATTATTCTTGCGACCATAAATTGCACTAAGTCATCGATACTTTTGGGATGGTGATAAAAGCCAGGCGCCGCCGGCATAATAGTTACCCCTAAGTTAGATAACTTTAGCATATTCTCTAGATGAATAGAGGAGAATGGAGTTTCACGCGGGACGATGATGAGTTGCCCACGCTCTTTGATGACTACGTCTGCGGCCCTTTCTAGTAGGTTGTCAGATGTACCATTGGCAATAGCTGATAAGGTTCCGGTTGAACATGGTACAACGACCATTTGTTTTGGCGCTGCCGAGCCGGAAGCCGGAGGTGAAAACCACTGGTCTTTGCCAAGCGCGATAATTTGATGTGGTGCAGCGTCAAAATGAGTTTCGCACCACTGGCTGGCTTTTTCAGGGTTACCGGGCATATCTAAGTTTGATTCTGTTTTTAACACAACTTTGGCCGCAGAACTGATCAGCAAAAAAATTTGATAGTTGGCGTTTACTAACTGCTTGATTAACTCTAGCGCATAAGGTGCGCCAGAAGCCCCAGTCATTGCTAGGGTTATGCGCCCGGCAAATTCACCACTGTGGTATTTATTTGATACGGCACCACCAGTATTGGCACTATCACGCTTCGTGTTGTCAGGGTTAGAAGACATTTGAACAGTCCTATTGTAGGGCGAGAATTAACTTTTCGTGGATGCCTTGAAACCCACCATTACTCATCACCACTATATGGTCACCTTTGGTGGCAAGATCAACGGTTCGTTGCACAATTTTATCCACATTATTCACAAACTCTGTCTCAACTGAGTTTTCAGGAACCGCACATCCCCAGTTATCACTTGGTTGATAAACAAAAACCATATCGGCATCTTGCCAGCTATGTCCAAGCGTATCGGCATGAACGTCTGATTTCATCGTATTGGAACGCGGTTCAATAATGGCTATGATCCTTTGTTTTCCAACTTTTGCTCTTAGTCCTGCAAGGGTAGTTTTAATTGCGGTTGGGTGGTGAGCAAAATCATCGTATATAGCGATATCATTGGCGTTGGATCTTAACTCCATGCGGCGCTTGGCATTAATAAATTCGCTCAAAGCGTCAATACATATTTCAACCGCCATCCCACAGTGACGTGCTGCAGCTAATGCCATAAGAGCATTATGGACATTGTGATGGCCACTCAGTTGCCAATTGACTGTGCCCACGTTTTTATCGTTAAGAAATACATCAAACGTACTGCCATCTATTTGACCAAGAGAGTTTGGTTGAAGCTTCGCATGCCAGCTTGATTGGGCGTCTGGTGAAACATGAGATATTTCGTCGTTTGTTTCTGGTTTCGGTATTTTAGATAAAGGTTTTGGGTCTACGTTGATGGTTTCTATAGGCGACCAAAGGCCCTTGTCTAAGGTTTCTTGGATAGCAGGCACGGCTGTGTCACATAATAATAAGCCATTGCCCGGAAGAGTTCGGATTAGATGGTGAAACTGGGTTTGGATGGCCGCTAAATCCGAGAATATATCAGCATGATCAAACTCAAGATTGTTAAAAATAAGTGTCTTAGGTAAATAGTGAACAAACTTACTGCGTTTATCAAAAAACGCTGTGTCGTATTCATCAGCTTCAATTACAAAAAACGGACTTTCACCTAAGCGAGCGGAAACCTCAAAGTTGCCAGGGACGCCACCAATTAAATAGCCAGGTGACATGTCACAAGACTCAAGAAGCCACGCAACCATACTAGCGGTACTGGTTTTGCCGTGTGTACCACTAACAGCAACAACCCAACGATTTTGCAAGACTTCTCTTTTTAGCCATTCAGGTCCAGAGGTGTAAGGGATATTTCTAGCTAGAACAAACTCAACCGCTTCATTGCCGCGGCTAAGTGCATTACCAATGATGACTAGGTCAGGCTCGACTTTAAACTGCTCACGGCTCCAGCCTTGAGTGAGCTCGATACCTAAAGACTCTAGCTGAGTCGACATCGGTGGGTAAACGTTTAAGTCAGAGCCAGTCACTTTGTGACCGAGCTGTTTGGCAATGGCGGCGATACCACCCATAAAAGTGCCGCAAATGCCAAGTATATGAATGTGCATGGAAAACCTTATAGAAAAACGCGATAGACTCAAGCTGACCTGAGTCTATCAAATTCGAGGCCTTAAGTTGCTCTAAATTGGAGAGCCTGGCGGTAATTTTGTCATATCAGTCAGTGGAATCCACTTTCTATGGTCAAAATACCAATCGAGGTGGTGGCTCAACACTCGATAAAATCCTCGATACCCAGTACTAGGGTTAGTTGTTTCTTGTTTTAGCCACGCATTGAGTTGGGCAAGAACATTAAACAAGTCCGCTTTTACTTCGATTGGCGTTTTTTCATCGCTTAATATGGCAACCAATTTTTCGACGGTCACGGCGGCGATTCGTTGTTGTACTAATGATTCTTGCGCACCTCTTAGACTTGGTTTAACTGTCGCTTCTACGATTTGAGTTAGATAATCATTGAGTGTCCAGAATTCGGAACTTTGGGCTGACTGTTGAGCAATTCGAGACAGTCTAGCTGGGTTCAATAAGCCAGTTAAAGTATGATTTGCACCCGCTGCGGCAAGGGTAATTGGGTCAAACGTCAATCCGGTCTTACTCTTTGGCGTTTCACGGTTTGCATAGCTGCCGTAGGCTTTAGGTGGAATGAGTTTACTGACAGATTGAGGCAAGGTTAGGGTTTCGCTACTAACGCTTTGTAACAATGCTTCCAAAGCCGCTTGTTGTTGTTTGGCTGAAACTGGAGCTATCGCCGTGCCTTCAACATCTTCCTTTAAGGCATAACTATACTCAATCCCACCAATCTGTTTTACAGCCGCTGTGACTTGATATCGATGAAAGTAGTAAAGCGGCATCAATATCTCTGCCAAATCAGACAACGGCTGATTTGGGGCGAGGTTATTAAGGCCAAAATCGTTTAACGCATGAGCTCTTACGGTTAGTACTCGAGTCAGTTCTGCCGCCGCATCTTTACCATTATCCCATAGGTGACCAGTTGGATGTGCACCACTTAACGGTCGTGCATCTGGGTCTGACATGTACAACAAACCTTGGCTTTGAGCCTGGCCAATAATTTCTTTTAAGGCTGCTTGCTCTTTCGATGCGCTGGTATATTGAGAATAACCGTATTTAACAACATGCTTGTCCCACTCACCAATTCCTGTGGCGTAGGCATTAGATAAATCGATTGTTCCATCATTCAGGGTAATAAGTGGATGAGGGTAATCCATTACTGAAGCTCTATCGTTTGTCGAGGCTGCAAAGTTATGGGCAATACCTAGTGTGTGGCCGACTTCATGTGCCGATAGTTGACGAATTCGGGCTAATGCCATTTCTTTAATTGCGGTTGTCTGTTCACTTAATGGGGTCTCTGTCCCTGACTCAAATGGACCTGTTAAGGCTTGTGCTAACAAGTAGTCGTGACGAACTCGCAAAGAGCCGAGGGTGACATGGCCTTTGATAATTTCACCGGTGCGAGGGTCTATGACCGATGCTCCATAGCTCCATCCTCGTGTCGCACGGTGCACCCATTGAATTGTGTTATACCTAACGTCCATTGGGTCGGCATGTTCAGGTAGCATTTTTACCTGAAACGCATTGATAAAGCCTGCAGCTTCAAAGGCTTGATTCCACCATCGAGCGCCTTCCAATAAGGCAGAGCGAACCGGCTCTGGTGTGCCTGGGTCTAAGTAATAAACAATAGGCTCTTTGGCTTCACTTTTGTCCGCCTTTGGGTTTTTCTTCTCAAGCCTGTGTCGCGGAATGACTTTAATGTCCATACTCTCGTCCAAACTAACCGCATAGTCTTTATGGCTAATACTCCAAAAGCCACTGAAAGGATGGAACACACGAGGCTTATAATTGTTATCTGGTAGTTCAATTAACGAATGGTGAGTGTGTAAGGTAATACGTTCTGGGTCGGGGGCGACTTGGCGCACGTATTTACCAGGTTTAGAGCCAGAAAAAGAAATAATGGCTTCAAGTTCGGTGTTTTTTTCAAAAGCTTTACTTCTAGCAAAATGAACGGCACTACGATGAGGGACTAATTTGAAGTTACCTTGCTTGGTGTCTTTTAGGCGCTCGCTTATACCGTGAATATCACTAAGTAAAAATGGCGTGTAGTCAATTAAGACCGTTCCTCTGTCTTTGGCTTTAATCTCAAAGCCTTCAATGACTGACTTAGCAAACGCTTGCTCGACACTCTTTCGCTCTGCATTGTTGCGACTATTCGCTCGATAGTCAGTATTGAGTTGGGTTAACAGTACCTTGTTGCCGTAATTTTCAAATTGAACAATTCGAGTAGCACCAAGTTGGCCACGGTCGAGACCGATATCGTTTGAACCTAAGCCATTAGGTAACGAGCTTTGAAATAAAAAGGGCTGTTCAAACTTATCAACTTGCAAGTAAAGCTTGTCGGCTTGTTTGTCGTAGTAAAAGGTGTAATACCCTTCGACTTTTAACATGCCTTTGCTAAATTCTTGGATACTCTGAACTTGAGCATAAGCATTTGACGTAAGTAAAAGTAAGCCAATGAAAAAGCCGGTTATCGACGTCAACCAGTAGTAAGTACGGTTTGTTAATGATGACTTAAAGCGACTTAAACCAGAATACCGTTGTTGCGGTTCGTCTACTTGGCAGAGTTCCATATGTTCACCTTTATTATAATTGCCGTTGTTATTTGAGCACTCAACGAATAAAAGAGCTTTTATAAAGATAAAAGATTCTTTGACTAAACGTTTAGATTTTAAAAGTTATTTAGATTTAAGTGTGCCCGAGTTTGTAGTTGATGTGAATACGTTTAGCTTTTGACTGTGTTTTGGTGCGATGTGTTTACAGTTTATCAATGACAGGCTTTGTAAGTTGATATGAAAGTTTTCATAAAAAGTTGTCAAATGACTGCAACTCAATTAAAAAATTGGTTAGAATGTCTGCGTTCGCCAGTACATATGAAAATAGTGAACGAATCACAATAGGCATAGACCTAACCCGTACTGACTGATCAAACTGTTAAATGTCAAATATCAATAAAAGGCTTTAAAAACAATGCAAAGATTGGCACCTGAGTTACGAAAAGATGGCGTGGAATTAGATTTGATTTCGTTAATAAGAACCATCTTAGCTGCGTGTAAGGACATTTCTTTCCGCGTAGGCCAGGCCGATCTTTCAGGTGTTTTGGGTTCTACCCTGAATGAAAACATTCAAGGTGAGACACAAAAGAAATTGGATGTATTGTCTAATCAACTGCTTAAAGACATGTTGTTAGAGTCGGGCTTTGTTCGAGCTATCGCATCTGAAGAAGAAGACGACATTGTAGAAGGAGAGCACGGCGGCCGCTTCCTAGTCGCGTTTGATCCACTTGATGGCAGCTCAAATATCGATGTAAACAGCCTTACCGGCACGATTTTCTCTATCCTTCCTGTCCCTGAAGATAAACTGGATGGAGCGCCTATCACCATGGATGACTTCTTACAACCAGGTCGCAACCAAGTCGCGGCGGGTTATGTAATGTATGGTCCGTCGACGATTTTGGCTTTGACTACCGGCAAGGGGGTTGATTTTTATACTTTAGACAAGACTCACGGGTCGTTCTTAAAGACTAGAGAAAACATCCAAATCCCAGAAGAGACGCAAGAGTTCGCAATCAATAGCTCGAATCAACACAAATGGGAAATCCCAATGCAGCGTTATATTCGCGATATTCTTGACGGTAAACAGGGCATTCGCGGCAAAAACTTCAATATGCGTTGGATTGCTTGCATGGTGGGCGATGTACATCGAATCTTGTGTCGAGGTGGTATCTTTACCTACCCAGCACACACAGACAAGCCAGAAAAACCTTACAAACTTAGACTGTTATATGAAGCCAATCCTATGGGACTTTTGGTAGAACAGGCTGGTGGTATTATCTCAACAGGTTCAGAAAACATCTTAGATATGAAGCCAACTGAACTACATCAACGTGTACCGGTTATTTTGGGTTCTAAACAAGAAGTGAAAATTTGTTTGGACTACCACAATCAATAAGTTGCGAAGCACGCTGATACACAAATTATCAGCCAACGCTCAACCTTTTTAATACGAGTAATAAATAAATCAACAGGGTTAACACTCATTCTAATAATAATAATGACAAAAACTCGTGTTCCTCAAGTCCAGTTCGGTGTGCTGGTGCAATAGACACACCGAACTGGCTTTCTTTTTACCTGATCAGCAAACACATTTTATTGTCGAAATTTGGTCCAATTTCGTTATAATTCCCCGCATTAAAATTACATCTATCTTTATATTTAAGGGTTTGACATGCCAAATTATGTAGTAGGTCACAAAGTACCTGACTCAGATTCTATTTGTTCTGCGATTGCATTATCGTACTTAAAGACGACATTAGGTGAGCCAACGGTTCCAGCGCGTCTAGGTGAACTTTCTCCAGAAACTAAATTTATCCTTGAGCGTTTTGGTTTTGAAGAGCCGGAGCTAAAGTTAAGCTACGCTGGTGAAAGCCTATACGTGGTAGACCACTCAGACCGTGTACAAGGCCCTGATGACATCGATGAAGCGACGATCTTAGGTATTATTGATCATCACAAACTTGGTGACATCACAACGTCTGCACCACTTGAGTGCTGGATTCGTCCAGTAGGTTGTACTAACACAATCATCAAGATGATGTACGACTTCCACGATGTTGAAATTCCAAAAGACATCGCAGGCGCTATGATGTGTGCAATTTTAAGTGACACAGTCATTTTCAAATCACCAACTTGTACAACGGCTGATATTAAGTGTGTTGAAGCGCTAGCTGAAATCGCAGGCATTGACGATCCAAAAGAGCTTGGCATGGAAATGTTCAAAGTGAAATCAGCAGTAGAAGATACGCCAATGCGTGACTTAGTACTTCGCGACTTTAAAGACTTCAACATGAACGGCAACCTTGTAGGTATCGGTCAGTTAGAAGTTGTTGATTTAGCTATCTTTGATTCATTCAAAGACGAACTACACGCTGACTTAAAAGCACTTCGTGAAGGAGGCAACCGTCATTCAACTATCTTGTTGTTAACAGACATCATGAAGGAAGGTTCAGAGTTATTAGTCGTTTCTGAAGACGAGAGTATCGTTGAAAAAGCCTTTGACGTGAAGCTAGAAAATGGCCGTGTTTGGATTGATGGTATTATGAGCCGTAAGAAGCAAGTTGTACCACCTCTACAAGACGCATTTGGTGCATAATTAATACCTGTCTTTATATCTCGAAGCCGTGCAATGCACGGCTTTTTTGTACCTGTTTAAAAAGTTCTAAACTGTCTGTTTTTTAGCTAGAATAGAGCTCATCTTTCGACACTCACCTACCTTCAATGGATCGCCTGTGAATCGCTTATCTCCTCAAACTTTCTTGCTTGCTATGGCGTTTGTCATGCCGTTTGTGTTTTCAACTTGGATGGCACTACTCAACAACTTCGTCATAGAAAAAGCTGCGTTTACTGGCGCGGAAATTGGTTTGTTGCAATCCATTCGAGAGATACCAGGGTTTTTGGCGTTTACTGCCATTTATGTCCTGTTATTTGTTCGCGAACAGCGTTTTGCCATCTTGTCGATTGGTGTCATGAGTGCCGGCGTCGCTGCGACAGGGTTCTTTCCTAGCGAGTACGGCTTGTATCTTACAACGCTGGTTATGAGTATTGGCTTTCACTATTTTGAAACGACCCAACAAAGTCTCACGTTACAGTGGTTGGATAAAAAAGAGTCCGCGCACTTTTTGGGTAAGTCACTCGCGGTGAAGTCCTTTGGTGCACTGTTGGCGTTTGGTGGAATTTGGCTGTTGATGGAGTGGTTTGAAGTCACCTACAAAACGACGTATTTATTGGCTGGTGGCATTGGCTTGGCCGTGGTGCTTTTGTTGTGGTTTGGTTTTCCAATGTTTGAACAGCCTGCTACACAAACTAAAAAAGTTATCTTGCGAAAAAACTACTGGCTGTATTACACACTGACCTTTTTGAGCGGTGCTCGCAGACAGATTTTTGTGGTTTTTGCTGGTTTTATGATGGTCGAAAAGTTTGGTTACAGTGTCGGTGAAATCAGTCTTTTATTTGGTGTGAACTACGTTTTTAACCTGTTATTTGCCGCCAAAATTGGTAAGTGGGTTGGCGTGATAGGTGAGCGAAAAGCTTTAACTTTAGAATATGTTGGTCTAATACTCGTTTTTGTTGGATATGCTTTTGTTAGTAACCCTCATATCGCGGCCGGTTTATATATTATCGACCATATGTTTTTTGCTTTGGCGATAGCTATAAAAACCTACCTACAAAAAATAGCAGACCAAAAAGACATCGCCGCTACTGCGTCCGTGTCATTTACCATTAATCATATCGCTGCGGTAGTGATCCCAGCGTTGTTAGGTTTAGTATGGTTATACTCGAGTACACTGGTATTTTTAATCGGCGCAGGCTTTGCTTTGTGCAGTTTAATTGCCAGCCAGTTAATTCCAAACGAGCCAACAGAAGCTTTGCCGACAACGTTAGCCAAGCCAACTACACCAGAAAAAGAGTATGTTTAAACGCCAAAGTTTTGATCGTAAAAAAAGCCGCCGACCCAGTTTTCAAAAGCGTCGCGGCGGTATAAAAGAAGCGTTGATCAATCGACAAGTATTGGTAATACACAGAGCCATCGCCGTCAAAATACTTAAAGCCCACCAGGCTGGCGACTCAAGTCTCGCAGAGCGTGTTTTAGAAACGATCTCGACTCGATATGACCTAGGAAAAATGCGTTATGGCGAGTACTTAACTTGGCAGAGTTTATTGGAAATGTTGGACTCGCCAGAGGACTTTTTAAAAGGGATGTTGGAAGACTCATTTCAGATGAACAAGTATCGTCGCCGCACACCATTTGTGGGTATTTTAACAGAAGAGGAACGTCAACAAGCGTTAGCTGAAGACGCCCTTGGTGAAATAGACGACGTAAGTGTGTTGTTCTAGAACTTTAAAAGTTGGCGCTTATTAACTTGAAAACTATGAAGCGAGTAAAGATTCTTTATCAACTAAGTGTTCTTCTAGCTGTTTTCTTTCTTCGTCATTGATTTGTGCACTGGAGTTTGTGCTGTAATCAAATTTTACCATCACACACTCACCCCAAGCGGCACGTTTCCCGCCTTGATACACTTCTTGTAAAATTGTTAGGCTCGCACCGCCTAATTTACTGATGTGAGTGCGAATTTCCACTTCTTGCCCGTAGTGGATTTGTGCTAAATAATTCACCTCGATTTTGGCGATGATCAAATTCCACTTTTTGATGTCTTGTTCTGGGTTGAATATTTTAAAAATACCTGGACGAGCGCTTTCAAACCAAACGGGAATAACGGTGTTGTTAATGTGCTGCAGACCATCTGTCTCGGCGAATCGGGGCTGTAAAGTAATACTGAACATACTGAGTTACCTGTTGTTTTTAGACATAAAAAAACGGCCAATCGACCGCTTTTTTGAATCGTCATCATGACACGTTTTATGGCATGTTTCGAGCGTAAAAAATCTCCGACATCTCTTGCCTAAGCTTGTCGTGAATTTCTTGTTGTTGTTCTTCGTTTAAGTCATCTGTCGACAAGCCAAATAAATAGTTATTTAAGTCGTTGTCTTTGATCATCATCTTGGTGTGAAACATGTTTTCTTGATACACGTTTACATCAATCATGTCGTATTGCTCAAGAATGTCATCGCCAATGAAGTTTTGAATCGAGTTAATGTCGTGGTCGATATAGTGCTTATTGCCATCTGTATCACGTGTAAAGCCACGAACACGGTAATCGAGTGTAACGATATCCGACTCTAATTCATGAATTAGGTAGTTAAGTGCTTTAAGCGGAGAAATAACACCACAGGTAGATACTTCGATGTCCGCACGGAATGTACAAATGCCATCGTGTGGGTGTACTTCAGGGTATGTATGAACACAGATGTGGCTTTTATCTAAGTGGCTTACGACGCTCTCTGGAACGGGGCCAGGTGCTTCAGACTGATCGACTTCTGAAGGTGACTTAATTTCCTCTTCACTTACCAAAATAGTTACTGATGCGCCTTGTGGGTCATAGTCTTGGCGAGCCACATTAAGAATGTTGGCGCCGATGATGTCACAGACTTCAGTTAATATATCCGTTAAACGGTCAGCATTGTATTGTTCATCGATATACTCGATGTACTCTTGACGTTGTGCTTCGGTTTGAGCGTAACAAACATCGTAAATGCAGAAACCTAAGCTTTTAGTTAGGTTATTAAAGCCGTGTAATTTAACGTTCGGTTTCAATCAGGCATTCCTCAAAAACAAATAGTGAATTAGGGCGCGGATAATATAGTAATCCCACCTAATTACAAAATGAATTTTAGTAATATAGATGGGATTCAATTGACATGCAATTCGAAGCCTAACTGCCCTTTGTTAGTTTAGATCTTTGCTCGACAGTTGAGAAATTTCTGAATTGTCTTGGTATTTTTCAAGCGTTTTCTCAATAGCTAATTGAAAGGATTGAACTAGCATAGGGTCAATGTCCGTACTCAAGGCGAAATAGTAATGCTTTGGCGGAAAACGAAAAACAATTTCAAATAAAGAAGGATTTAACCCGGCTGACATTAACGTTTCGCGCCAAGCAAACTCTCCAAAAATCCATGCATCAATTCGTTTAGCTGTTAACATGGTTCCCATACTTGTCGGGCTAGGCAACAACACAATTTGGTCCGACGGGACGTTTATTTCGTGAAGTATTTCTTCTCCTACATCACCTCTAACCGCACCGACGATATATCTCTTTAAGTTGGCTGAGTCAGTGATTTTAATCTGACGAGCTTTGAGCGCTATCACTACGTCGCTTTCAGTGGCGATGGGTCCCACCCATTGAAATTTATCTTCTCGTTCAGGAGTGCGAATTGTACTGAATAAAACGGTTTTGGGTCCTCGCAAAGCATTTTTAAACGCTCTAGCCCAAGGCTGAACTAAAATCTCATCGCGTTTAACTGGACTATCCAAGTCTGCCGATGCACTTAACAATAACTCAACTGCAAACCCTTGTAATTGATCATTTCGAATATAGTTAAACGAGGCATTGTTTTCCGTTATGTAAGTGAGTTTGTTGAGTTCTAAGGAGGAAGCAGTAACACTCATTGATAAGGTCAACACAATAGCTGCACATTCTAAAAGTAATAACCTAAAAAACATTGATTGCATCTTATACTTTCCGAAAAATAAAAACCGATGTTTCCCAAGTCACTATATTATTATGACTCTGGAAAAAATATGTGCTAATTTAATGCTACTAAATTAATGACTTTTAAACTAAACGACTTAAACAGTCGTCCGGTTTTTTTAAGTAACTAGATTTAGAAGTCGTTATTAAAGTTTAGCATTCCTAATCCAGTTTTCTAGATTGAATTAGACTCTATCAATAAGCGATGAAAAAGTAATAAATGAGCCGCTGGGCGGCTCATGGGCTAGATAAGTGAAGCGACCATGCTAGGTTAGCCGATGGTGTGCGCCCACTTGTGCGGTACTTCACAGTTGCGAAAGGTTAATCGCGCTCTAAAATCTCAAAGTCGTGAGTAATGTTCACACTTGCTTCTAACATTTTGGCGACCGAGCAGTACTTGTCAGCCGATAAACTAACAGCTCGTGCAACGTGTTTGTCACCCACGTCAACGCCTTTAACAACAAATTTTAAGTGAATAGAATTGAATACCTTTGGTACCGTTTCGGCACGTTCTGCATCAATTTCGACCCATACATCATCCACTTTTTGTTTCGCTTTCTCCAAAATGGATACGACATCAATCGCGCTGCAAGTGGCGGCTGATAATAATACCATTTCCATTGGACTCGGTGCGGTCCCAGGATTGTCACCGTCAAGAATGATCTTGTGACCAGACTCTGATTCACCAACAAAGGCCATGCCTTCTTGCCAGGTTACTTTTGCTTTCATTTTTAAACTCTAACTGTGTTTGTTTAGAACGACTTAACGAATTAGTCGAGTAAGTCAGCGATGGCCCCATCAAAAATGTTTTTGATGAGTCCGGTGAATTCCTTTACGTATTCCACGTGCTCTTGGGTTACAGGCTGCTGCCAGTGATCAAAAAGCACTTGTTGCATATCGTAAACAATACTGTCTACTTCACGAACAATAATAGAACGGTGGTTTACTTCTAAGTCTTCATGCTGACTGCAAAGCGTAATGATTTGATTAGCGATCTCATCTTCGACTAACACTTCTAAGGTTAAGTTGGGCACGATTTGGCCATTGCGCTGCGTAAAAATATCACGGCTAGAATACAAGTATTCCATCAATTCATCGTAGGCGGTTTTATCAGTGACCATTCAACTTATCCTTATTGAAAATACATTTGGGTTTTGATTAGTAAGGACTAAATTTACCCTTTAACGTTTGTACTTTCAAAGATCTTATCGGCAGACGCCGCAACAAAGCCGCTGTATAACTTACCAGGTTCGATTTCATATCGACGAGCAAACTCATAAAAACAACTTGGAATAGTGTGGGCACCATCGCTAAACTCTACAGTTGCCTTGTCGGCCATAGTAGAAGATTGCTCAAGAAGCACTTCAGGCGAGCCTTTGATTTCACCACCAGATGTATTAAGTACAAATCCTGCGGATTTTAATGTCTCATTTACAGACTCAAGTGTTTCGTATTTGGTTAGCTGATTAACACTTACTGTAAAGTGGTTAGGAATGTATCCCCAAGCAGACATCCAAGCGGCGTATTCGCTCTCGTCTAATAATGTTAGGTAATCTTGGTGACTGACTTGCCAATGTGTACCTGAGTACAAGAAGTTGTCTGCGGTTACGGCTTCTTCATCAATTTGGTCAACCATGTTGCGAATGATGGCTTGAGCTTGTTCTGAAAACTCTTCAACCAATAACTCACTGATAAAGACTTTAGGTAGCGTTTCATCTTCGTGTTCAAAGTGTTTTGCTTTTAGCTTTTTAGCTTCAAAGTCATAGTCACCACCGTCTTTATACCCTAAGGCTAAAAGATGAGCGGCTAGTTTATCTAAACTTACCTTCTCAATATTAAAGGTTCGCAGGGCAATGTGATCATTAATCACATCTTTGCCGTTGTCTTCACCTAAAAGAGCATGAATTTTTTGTGCAGAAGGAGTAACCGTTAGGTACTTTGACCACATGTTTTCAAACAGTTCGTTTACATTTGAATGCATGATATTTCCTTTGATATTAAACGTTTTGATTGGTTCTATCTAACGCGACTAACCACCGTAAATAGATAACCAACTTTTATTATTGATACGATTAAAAAAAGCGGCCTAAGCCGCTTTTATTTAGATTTTTAGGCCTGGGCTTAAAGAATCAGGCAACACCACTTCGTCAAGTTCGACTGAAGCAACTGGGTAAGCACAGTAGTCTGCGGCGTAGTAGGCGCTCGCTCTGTGGTTACCAGACTGACCAATACCACCAAATGGCGCAGCACTGCTCGCACCTGTAATTGGGCGGTTCCAGTTAACGATACCGGCACGGATACGGCTTAAGAAACGGTCGTATAACGCAGCGTCATCACTTAAAAGGCCTGCCGACAAACCGTAGCTTGTATCATTTGCCACTTTGATAGCTTGATCGAAATCACTAAAACGGAAAACTTTTAGTAATGGACCAAAGTGCTCGTCATCAGGGAAGTTAGCGATATCAGTACAGTCAATGATGCCTGGAGAAACAAAACCGGTATGCTCTTTAAGGTGAGTTAGTTCAACTAACACTTTGCCGCCAAGTTTTACTAGCGCTTGTTGTGCTTCAACCATACCTAAAGCAGCGCGCTCAGAAATCATAGAGCCCATGAACGGCTGTTCAGCGCCTTCTTCTAGAGAATCACCAACAACAATGTTCTTAGTCGCTTCAATTAACTTAGCTAAGATGGCATCGCCCTCTGGACCAACAGGTAATAGAAGTTTACGTGCACATGTACAACGCTGACCGCTTGAAATAAACGCTGACTGAATAATGTCATGAACTGCGGCATCAGTATTCTTAACGTCATTAACGATAAGTGGATTGTTACCACCCATTTCCAAGGCAAGGATTTTGCCCGGTTGAGCAGCAAACTGCTTATGTAATAAGTGGCCTGTACCAGAGCTACCAGTGAAGAACAAACCGTCAATTTGAGGGTGGTTCGCTAAGGCTTTACCCGTTTCAACTTCACCTTGAACTAAGTTAACAACACCTTTTGGTAGGCCAGCTTTTTGCCATAGTTCAACAGTAAGTTGAGCAACCATTGGGGTTAATTCACTTGGCTTGAAGACAACCGTGTTACCAGCGATTAGCGCTGGAACAATGTGACCATTTGGTAAGTGACCAGGGAAGTTATAAGGGCCGTATACAGCAACAACACCATGTGGGCGGTGACGTAACATTGCTTTACCAACTGGCATTGGGTTTTCTTTAGTGCCCGTACGCTCGTTGTAGGCTTTTTCAGAAATCGCCACTTTGCCAATCATCGCACCAACTTCTGTGCGCGTTTCCCATAAAGGCTTACCCGTTTCTTGGGCCATTGCCAACGCCATTGGTTCTTTGTATTCACCCAGCAGTTCAGAAAAACGCTTAATGATCTCTAAACGCTCTTCAACGGTCTTGTCAGCCCATGGTAAAAACGCTTCACGTGCTGCCATAACCGCGGCATCAACTTGAGCTTCGGTCGCAGATAATGCTTGCCAGATCACTTCGTCGGTCGCTGGGTTAACTGACTCAACTAAGTCGCCTTCACCCGCTAACCATTCACCGTTAATGAATTGGCCGTTTATGTATTTGTTTTCTGTATTTGACATGGTTAAATCCTATTTTAAGACCGCAGCGCGAACTTGATCACCGCCATTTACCTTCAGTATATCTGCATATTCCTGAGTCAGCGTGATCACCATTTGATCTTTGTTTAATTCAGTTTTGGCTACAGTTGCTCTAAATTCTTGAACAGACGTGTTAGAGATAATGATATTTGTGTCAGATTCAAGGGCATCAACAATTTCTACTGTATACAAGTCACTGTTTTGAACCGTGTGGATGTTGGCAATATTAGCTTCGACCGTCGGGCCACCATCGAAAATATCGACGTAGTTTTTATAGCTAAAACCTTCTGACTTAAGAAGCTTTAAGGCTGGTTCGGTGTTTTTGTGAACCTTACCAATAACAGCTTGTGCTTCTTCAGACAATAAGTTTACGTACACCGGGTACTTAGGCATTAACTCAGCAATAAAGACTTTTTGACCGATACCCGTTAAGTAGTCAGCCGTAGGAAAGTCCATTGAGAAGAAGTGCTTCTCAAGCCATTGCCAAAATGGAGAGTCGCCGTTTTCATCTGATACACCACGCATTTCTGCGATGACGGTATTTGAAAAGCGCTCTTTGTGTTGTGCTAAGAATAAGAATCGGAATTTAGAAAGTACGCGGCCAGTGATGCCTTTTCTAAAGTCTTCACGCAAGAACAAGGTACACAACTCTGTAGCGGCTGTATAATCGTTACACAGGGTCAAAATATCGGCTGTGTTATAGATATTTAGCTCGCGAGAATGATGAACTACTTTGCCTAGGTGATAATGATAAAAGGCGTCTTCAAGACCGACATACGACTCGATACCACTCGTGCCCATGATTCGACCTGTCTCGACATCTTCCATAACAAATAAAAAGCCATGCTCTTCAGGTTGTTCAGAAACTTGAGACTTAAACGATGCTTCTGCGCGTTTGATCTTGTTACTGATTAATTCTTCGTTAACCGGTAACGAAGTAAAACCATGACCTGACTCTTCTGCAATTTTTAGCAGTTCAGGATAATCTTTTTCTTGGATTGGACGAATTACAAACATCACATCTTCTTCCTATAGAAAAAAGCCAATGAAAATCATTGGCTATTTAAATTACTTCCGCCAATTAAGCTAAAAAGCTCATTATGCGTTGACGATGTTTGCAACACCTTGTTCGAATCGCGCCATACCTTCTTCAATGTCAGCCATTGGAATAACAAGAGATGGAGTGAAACGAATAACGTTAGCACCAGCGACTAGGCTCATTACACCTTGTGCAAGCGCGGCGTTTAAGAAGTCTTTTGCACGACCTGTGTACTTATCGTTAAGCTCGGCACCAACAAGAAGACCTTGACCACGGATGTCTTTAAATACATCGTATTTGTCATTGATTTCAGCAAGCTTCTTCTTGAAGATGGCTTCACGCTCTTTAACACCGTCTAATACTTCTTTTGTATTTACTGTGTCAAAAGCCGCTTCTGCAACGGCACACGCTAGTGGGTTACCACCGTAAGTAGAACCGTGAGTACCGATTTTAAGGTGTTTAGCCAATTCAGTTGTAGTTAGCATTGCACCGATTGGGAAACCACCGCCTAATGCTTTTGCTGAAGCTAGGATGTCTGGGTTTACACCAAGACCCATATATGCAAATAACTCACCTGTACGACCAACACCTGATTGAACTTCATCAAAAATCAATAATGCGTTGTTGTCGTCACATAATTGACGAACGCCTTCGATAAACTCTTTTGTTGGAGGCACGATACCGCCTTCACCTTGGATAGGCTCAAGCATAACAGCACACGTTTTGTCAGAGATAAGCTCTTTTAAGCTGTCTAAGTTGTTGTATTCAGCATGAACGATATCGCCTGGCTTAGGACCAAAACCATCAGAATAAGCTGGCTGACCGCCTACTGTAACTGTGAAGAAAGTACGACCGTGAAAGCCTTTCTTGAAAGAAATGATTTGCGTTTTGCCTTCGCCGTGAACATCTAATGCCCAACGACGTGCAAGCTTAAGTGCCGCTTCGTTTGCTTCTGCACCAGAGTTTGCAAAATATACTTTTTCAGCAAATGTGCTATCGACTAATTTTTTAGCTAAACGCAATGCAGGTTCATTTGTCATTACGTTTGAAAGGTGCCAAATTTTTTCACCTTGCTCTTTTAATGCACCGACTAAAGCAGGGTGACAATGACCAAGACAGTTGACCGCAATGCCGCCAGCAAAATCGATGTACTCTTTGTTATCTTGGTCCCATACGCGAGAGCCTTCACCTTTAACTGGAATAATCGCCGCAGGTGCGTAGTTAGGAACCATTACGTCATCAAATAAAGCACGTGTTACAGTCATGTTTGTATCCTTATGTTAAGCCCAAATTTATTCTAATTTGGATAATGTTTATCCGAAAATTTGAGGTTTAAAAAAGTAAATATGACGGCATTATTGCAAATTTTTGAGCATTTGTCTGCCCCCTAAACGCTCGCAAACCCTTGTCAGAACTGGAATCGGTCTTTATATGAATAAATAGTGAATAAATATTTAACTATTATTCATGTGTGGCAAAATCTTGCAGGGCTGTATACCAAGTTTTCTATATCCTATTGAGCAATGGGGATGAAAAATGCCCAAATTTAGTGCAAAAATTTAACTGCATAGATGCCCAAAAATAATTTTGATAAATAAATTGAAAAGAAAATATTAATGGCTTGGTTGAATATTAAACAGTATGGGTAAGGTTAAATGTGCCTGGTGATGAGGTTGAGTTTGGATAAATCGACTTTATTTAGGTTTGATATAAAGTCATTATTGATTTTGGCATTGGTTAAAAAACGCTTTGCTTCGTTGAGTTCAATTAAGCGAGCTTTTTGTAAGATCTTGTATTGGCCGTAGGTCATCGACTTAATAAACAGCTGATAAAACGCTTTAGTGGTTTTATCTATGTCTTGGTCAATGATGGTATCAGGCCAAGTAATGCCAAGGTCAAGGGCTTGGACAAAGTGAGGATAATCAATTGCTAGCTTGTCAAATAGTCCCTTAGAGATGTCCAAAGAATGTTTAAACAAAATGTCGGATGCAAATTCACCATCATAAGTCAGCGCATTTAACGCTTTTTCGATATCTGGACGACCACTTTGTCTGGCCTTTTTCATTTCTGTTAGGCGAACTTTCTCAAACGACTTTAGATAAAGCCTAAGTGCTAGTCCATAACCAACACTATGCAATAGGCCAAACAAGTAAGCATGCAGTGGTGGTAAATTACAACTCTCTGCCAGCTGTTCCATGCAATTGGCGACAGCAACAGAATATTGCCAGAGCTTATTTTTGGCATCTGAAAAAGGTTCGGTGCTATGTGGTTGCCAGTGTTTGGCAACCAGGGCTATGATTGGCATCTTTATGTTATCAGGCCCCACATACCTAATCGCAAGCATAACATCGTCTAACATTGGTCGAGTCGACTTCGGATCGCGAAAAGGAGGCTTGTTAACGAGGCCTAACAACTCTTTTTTGAGCCATGGTACAAGCGCGACGTGTTGGGCAATCTGATTTGAACTGGCATTAGGTTGCAAACAAACTTGAATCAGCTTAATTAGCGCAGTATCCACTTTAAATATGTTACTAAATAAAACACTTTTGTTGTCAACGATGTGTTCGATGTAATTGAAAAGGGCATCGTGGAAGTACTCGTTGATGTAAATTAAGAATTCTTCCGCCGTTTTGGCTTGGCGGGCTTTTTGTTCTTGAGCTCGGGCCTCTACGGTGAGTAGGTTGCGATTAGTGTCGCTAGCTTGATCAGATTTACTAATCAATCCAAGTCGTTGTTTGGCAATTTGATCAGATACGATAAAGTCAGAAAATCGATGGGTGATGATTTGTGTTAATTTACTATTTTGCGCATCCATTGCCGTTACTCTTGATACTACAATGACAAAAAGTTGTTCAATAAAGTTAAGCCGTGTTCCGACATTACCGACTCTGGATGGAATTGTACACCTGCAACTGGATATTCTGTCATTTCTAACGCCATTAATTCTTTTTCGGGACCATCAACCCAAGCTACCGGTTTAATAAAGTCGGGTAACGTAGACTCGTCTGCTATTAGAGAGTGATAACGGGTAACGGTCATCGGGGAGGGTAATGTTGCAAAGAGCGCAGAGTTTTGGTGGCTAATTGATGATGTTTTTCCATGCATTACGTGTGGCGCTCGTTTTACTGTTGCACCAAATTGTTGAGCAATGACTTGATGACCTAAACAGACGCCAAGAATGGGTTTACTCTGATAAAAGTGTTCGATGGTTTGTAAAGACACACCGGCTTCATTTGGCGAACAAGGGCCTGGCGAGATAACAATTCGCTCAGGGTTTAGTGCGCGAATATCACTTACGCTTAATTCGTCATTTCGTTTGACCAATACGTCTTGATCTAAAGACTCAAAGTAATTCACTAAGGTGTAAGTGAACGAGTCGTAGTTGTCGATCATTAAAAGCATTTGGGGACGTCTATCAGTGAGATAAAAGGCAGCGTCGACACTAAAAGAAATGCTTGAATGACGACGCTATTGGACACTTATGGTTATGGACGACTAACAAGTCCAAGTGCATCGTAAACTGAAGTTAGTGTTTTTTCAGCCTTGATCGATGCTTTCTCTGCACCAATTTTCATGATGCGTTCTAATTCAGTTTGGTCATCACGAATTTCTTTGAATCGAGCCTGAATTGGTTCGATCATAGCGACAACGGCTTCTGCTGTGTCTTTTTTCAGGTGACCGTACATTTTGTCTTCGTACGCTGGTACAAGTTGCTCAATGCTTTGGCCAGTTGCGACACTTAGTAAGGTCAGTAAGTTTGAGACACCTGGCTTTTCTTCTGTATCAAAGTAAATACGAGCTTGCTCGTCAGAGTCAGTCACTGCTTTTTTCAGCTTTTTCTCAATCTTCTTTGGCTCATCTAATAACATGATGTAACCATTTGGATTGTCATCAGACTTTGACATCTTCTTCAATGGATCTTGAAGGCTCATTACACGTGCACCAAACTGAGGAATTTGCGGATCTGGAACTGTGAAAACGTCGCCATATAAGTTGTTAAAACGAGTCGCAATATCACGAGTCAGCTCTAAGTGTTGCTTTTGGTCTTCACCCACCGGTACGCGATCAGCTTGGTAAAGTAAAATGTCAGCCGCTTGTAGAACAGGATAACTGAACAAACCAACGTTAACATTGTTGCTGTGCTTTGAGGATTTATCCTTAAACTGAGTCATTCGGTTTAATTCACCCATTTGCGCATAGCAGTTGAGTACCCACGCTAACTGAGCGTGTTCGCGAACATGAGATTGAACAAATAACGCAGACTTATCTGGGTCGATACCGCACGCGGTATATAATGCAACGCCATCTAATACACGACTTTTTAGTACTTCGGGCTCTTGACGCACGGTCAAAGCGTGTAAGTCGACCAACATAAAATAGCAGTCATTGTCATCTTGCATCGTACGCCATTGATTGATTGCACCAATGTAGTTACCGATTGTCATGCCGCCTGTTGGTTGAATACCACTGAGTACTGTACTTGTCATTGTTTTTGCCGTTTTGAAGTTAGTTACGTTTAAAAAGTGCGCCATTGTAACCCGATTACAAATTGGCGCAACGAATTGAAGGATTAATTAGGCTAAGTTGGCGATAATTTGGGCGACTCTGGCCGCTCGGTTTTCGGCATTGAATATTGCCGAGCCCATTACGAATGTGTCCGCACCACAATCGGCAATTTCTCGGACATTGTCTTGGTTTACACCACCGTCAACTGAGATGCGTATCGAATATCCTGATTGGTCTATTTTGGCGCGAAGACGCTTTATTTTATCAAGGCTAGCCGGGATGAATGCTTGACCACCAAAGCCAGGGTTTACCGACATGACCAATACAATATCGATAAGTGGCAAAACTTCATCCAACACCTCAATTGGCGTGCCCGGATTGAGGGCAATACCGGCTTTACATCCTGCGTCTTTAATTAACATTAATGAACGGTGTAGATGTTTTGTCGCTTCAGGGTGGATAGTGATCAGGTCTGCGCCAGCCTTGGCAAATTGCTCAATCATGTCATCAACAGGCTCAACCATTAAGTGAACATCAATTGGGGCATCAATTCCGTGCTCTTTTAGTGCTTTACAAATCATCGAACCAAAACTCAAGTTTGGCACATAGTGATTATCCATCACATCAAAATGAACCCACTGGCATCCAGCTGCTAACACCTCATTAACTTCATCGCCTAATTTTGCAAAGTCTGCCGAGAGAATAGAGGGAGATAAAATATATTCGTTTGCCATAATTTTCCTAAAAAGTTTGTTTGGAAAAGCACCAAATAAGGATGCGCTCGCACCAAAATAGCTCAAAAAAACAACTCAAAAAAACCAGCCTAAACAAAAGTCTATGTTTTTCAATTGGATAGCCTTGGGCACAAAAATTGTTACGTTCTAATTATGAATTAAAACCATGCTAACAAGGTTGCGGTCTGCAAGCCTAATTAATTTAAAAAAATAGAACAACTTAAGAATATAAAAAATAAAAGGGAACATCGATATGAAATTAAAAGCTTTATCACTGTCAGTGGCAACAATTATAGCCTCTTCATTATTTACACCTGTATCGGCTATTGCCGAAACATCGGCGAATGTTGGTGTTACTTCAAATTATTTGTGGCGTGGTTTTGAACAAACAGACGGCGACCCTGCGGTGTTTGGTGGTCTGGATTGGGCATCAGAAGATGGTTTTTATGTTGGTACTTGGGCGTCTACTGTAGATGGTGCTGATGCGGAAGTTGATTTGTACGGTGGCTATGCTTTTACAAGTGGTGATGTAGATTATGACTTGGGATATATCATTTATCTTTATCCAGGAGCGACAGACTTAAACTTCTCTGAGATATATGCATTGGCGAGTTTGGGTCAATTCTCTGTTGGTGCATGGGTGCTTGCAGAGGCAGATGGTCTAGATTTTGGCGATACACTTTATTTGGAAGCTGGTTATGAGCTGCCGATTGATGATGATAGTGGTGTGACTTTTCATGTTGGCCATTACTCGGGCGACGCATTTGACAATAACTCCCTCGATTTAAAAGTAGAGTATGGTTACAAAGGATTTAATGTTGGCTTGTCTAAGGTTCAAATTACGGATGTAGACATTGATGAAACAGAAGAAGTGAAATTATATGCTGGATATAGTGTTTCCTTTGACCTGTAAATTACTAAACCTAAATAGTGATTTGTGATTTCACATTTTATTACTTCCTGTCTAAGCTTAAGTTAGGTTTAGACAGAGGAGTAAGTCATGTTACCGTCCGATCTTGTAGACTCGTTAGCTAAGTTACATGCCGAGTTAGAAACAACCAAAAATGTTGATCCACAAGTCATTGAGCAAGTTCGTGAGTTAGATCGCCAAGTCAGTGAAATGATAAAGTCTAATGAGCTTCAAGCCGAGCAAACAATAGAGTCACAGTTGTTAGCGCTCGAAGCTCGGTTCGCTTCAGAACACCCTACCTTAGAACGCATAACCAGAGAGGTGATCGACCGTTTGGCAATGATGGGGATTTAATTCTCTAATCAAAAGCAATCCACTACAAATTCACTTCTGATGTTATAAAACGCATACTTTATATAGCCACAGGACCTAAATGTGGCTGAAATATCACCAAGTAAAAAATAAATCCGTTTTTTCTGTTGCGACGCGCTTTAATTTTAGCTTATTGTCCTCATGTAGATTCTAAGTTATCAACATGTAGAAAACACAGATGGACTTTTCATCCTTGAACAAACTTTCTGCAAATACATTTAACAAGCAAAAAGCAATGATTAAAAATGTATTAGCAGGCAAACCCGTTAAATGTCCTACATGTCAGCAACCAGTTTTACTTTCGAGTGCCGATGAGCAACTCAGTTTAAAATGCGCAAAGGGTTGTACAGATATACTGTTAGACAAAGAATAATAATATTTAAGCGCGACATAGCGCATGGAACTTTTTGGAGAAGGCCTCATGGCAACTGATTATCAAGCATTACACAACGAAACGCACAGAAACGTAAAAATTGCGCCAAAGAAAAGCGTTGAAGATCTAAAAAACCAACATGCTCTTGGTGTTGTAGTTCAAGAATTCGCATTAGCGGCAGCTGAATTCCCAGTTGTTTTTGTAAAAGACGAAAAAGCAGGCGCAACATTCCCTGTTGTTATTTTAGGTGTTGAGCAAAACACAAACTTATTCGTTACAGAAGAAAACAAATGGGCGGCTCGTTACGTTCCAGCTCGCTACACACACGTACCATTAAGCGTTATTCCTCACCAAGAAGACGAAAACCGCTTTGCAATCGCAATTAACATGGCAAGTGACATCGTAAGTGAAAAAGAAGGCCAAGCGCTATTCAATGAAGATGGTTCAGAAACAGAGCACTTGTTAGAGCGCAAAAAAGCATTGATGTCTTACGTCGAAAACGAAAAAGTAACACGTGCATTCATCGAAGCATTAGAAGAAATGGAGCTACTTGTTCCTAAAAACATCAACGTAAAAGTGATGGAGCGTGAATACAACTTAAACGGTCTATTAATGGTTGATGAGAAGAAGTTAAACGAGCTGTCTGATGAGCAATTCCTTAAACTTCGTAGCCGTGGTTTCTTAGGCCCGATTTATGCGCACCTAAGTTCAATGCACAAAGTTGCAGACTTAATTGAACGTCAAGGCGCAAAATTAAGAGCTGAAGCTGAATAAGCATCACTAACTTAATTAGAAGTATTTGATAGAAAAGCTCGTCCTAGAACGAGCTTTTTTGTATCTGTACAGAATAACCTTGGTACATAAAGTGCCGAATCGATTTAATGAGATAAACTCTAAGGATGGTGTTTTGAACCAAAAGGGGTAGGAGAATACCTGCTTATGGAAAATGAAAACCTAAAACACGGCCAAGCAGAGATTGAAATGCCGCTTGGTAACCAGTTTATAAGGTTCTTACCACTAAAAATGTGGTCTAAAGGTGGTGAAACTCGCCGCCTATTCATCATATGGTTTTGTTTAAGCCTATTGGTCATTCCGATGGGTATGCTTACACGACTTTTTGAGTGGACAGGTGTTGCGGTCGATCTTGGCCCACAAACCATTTATCTAACCTTGTATTTACCAATGATTTTTTGTGTGCCATTAGTGCTTTGGTTGGGCTTTTGGTGGGCCGCTATTCCAGCCTACTTATCTACGTTTTTGGTGGCACTTATAGGTGGTATGCCTATAGAGTGGATAGCTGTCTTTTCATTTGCCAACCCTATCGCTCTCGCTATGTACTTCATGTTTTATCGCATCACACCTATGCGCACTGATCTAAGAGGCGCAGAGTCGCTAGTGAGCTTTTTATTAATCTCCTTAGTCGCTTCGTTAGCTGGCTCAATTGGTGCTTTTATCTGGGCATTAACAAATAATGTAGGTTTAAATGAGGCTCACCCTGTTTGGCTGGGCTGGTGGCTTGGCGGTTGGCTGCAAGCCGTGCTAATCGTAGGTCCTATACTTTATTTTATTGGACCTTGGGTAGGACCTAAATTACTTCGAATCAAAGACAGCGCTCTACATATAAAAAGTGCTAAAGGTGCGATGTTAGCCATGGTGACCTCTTTCTTAGTGGTCGTGGTTTGTTTTGTTGGGGCCGGTCGGATTGTTAGTCTCAAGCAGCTGAATAACATTGATTGGGCTGGTGGTCAGTCAATGAGCTTTGCACAAGCACAAAATACTGTAGATAGCTTGTCTTACCCTTTATTCATATTATTGGCCGTTATGCTCGCTATCTGTTACCTAGGTTATAGAGCCATTCTATATTGGTATGACATGATTACCACAGCAAACAAAAAGCTTGAGGAAAGTAACAAACAACTTGTCCGTTTAGTTAGTGAAGATTCTTTATCCGGACTTTTTAATAGAAGACATATTTTTGAAAAGCTCAATTATGAATATCAAAGAAGTAAACGAGAGGAAAGCTCCTTCAGTATTATTATGATCGACGCCGATAAGTTTAAGCAAGTCAACGATCATTACGGACACTTAGTAGGAGATGAAGTAATAAAAGCTATCGCTGGTTGTATCAAGTCTATGATGAGGCCTTACGACACTGCAGGGCGCTATGGTGGTGAAGAGTTTATTGCTATCCTACCAAGTACTAGTTGTGAGCAAGCTAAATCCATCGCTGAACGTTTACGCCAATCGGTGGCTGATTTAAAATTGGCAACTGACGATTCTTCAAATATATTAAAAGTGACTGTCAGTATTGGTGTCGCAACATTTGATGAAGAAGATTTAACGCCCCAACGAGTCATTGATAAAGCAGATAAAGCGTTATTAATGGCAAAAGATACAGGAAGAAACAAAGTCGTCGCTTGGTGAAGTAAATCGCCTAAAAGCATAAAGGTATAAAACAAAAAAAACCTGCCCAAGGGCAGGTTTTTTTATACTCGAAGGTTTAACTATGCTACGCCAAAGGCAGCTTTTAAACCTAAGAAACAGATAATTGATAACGCTGCACCGATAGGTAGCGTGATAACCCATGAAACTACGATGTTTCTTACAACACCTAAGTTAAGAGCTGCAATACCACGTGCCATACCTACACCTAATACCGCACCAACAAGTGTTTGTGTAGTCGAGATAGGTAGACCAGTACCAGAAGCGATGATTACTGTAGACGCGGCTGCTAATTCAGCGGCGAAACCACGGCTTGGCGTTAAGTGAGTGATACCGTTACCAATAGTACGGATTACGCGGTGACCGAATAGAGCCAAACCAGCAACAATACCGAATGCACCTAGAGGTAGAATCCACCAAGCAAGAGATGCTTTAGGAAGGATTTGACCGTCGTTAGATACGATACTTACAACAGCAGCTAGTGGACCAATTGCGTTTGCAACGTCATTTGAACCGTGTGCGAATGCCATACAACAAGCTGTAACAACCATTAATACTGCGAAGATTTTTTCAACGTTGTTGAAGTGCATTTCTTTGTCAGCACTTGGATCAATTTTGATACGGCTAATGAAGTATTTACCAATAAGCGCTACAACGATACCCGCTAAGATAGCGTAAAGGTAAGCTTCTGTACCTGAGATGTTTAAGTCACCAGACTTAACAACGTGCTTAAGACCTTTCTTGATAGTAACGAGTGCCATTACAAAACCAGCTAGGAACATGTAAAACGGAACGTATTTCTTAGCGTTTTTAAGTGGCTCGTCCGTATCAAATATCAGCTTTTGTGCTGAGATGAAGATTAAGTATGCAATAAGGCCTGATAGCATTGGTGTTACAATCCAGCTACCAACGATACCACCAACTTTACCCCAGTTAACGGCGTCCATACCTACACCAAACGCAGCAAAACCAACTATTGCACCTACGATTGAGTGAGTTGTACTTACCGGCCAGCCTAAGTAAGAAGCAACAGCAAGCCAAATAGCAGCGGCAAATAGAGCTGAGATCATACCAAGAACTAAGTATTCTGGATTAGGAATGAAAGGCGCTGAATCAATGATGCCTTTACGGATGGTTGAAGTTACCTCACCACCGGCTAAGTATGCACCAGCGAATTCAAATACCATTGCGATGATGATCGCTTGCTTGATAGTTAGAGCTTTAGAACCAACTGATGTACCCATTGCGTTTGCAACGTCGTTGGCACCAATACCCCAAGCCATGAAAAAGCCGACAATGGCTGCGGTGGCGATCAGCATGACGCCGTACGTAGATATAATATCCATGAAAATTACCTAAATTAAAAAATAAAAAGTGAGTGCTTAACGCGCTAACATAAGTTCAAGTCTTGAACCCACACGTTCTGCTAAGTCGGCTAAGTCCCCAATCCATTCAATCATTCTGTACGTCACCATGACATCAATAGGATTTAACTCGTCTTCGATTTTTCTAAGTTCCTGGCGGATAGAGATTTGCATGCTATCTGTATCATCTTCAATTGAATCTAATTCAGTAATCATGCGCTCTACTAGTTCCACTTCGCGGCCGCGAAATCCTGTTTCTAGTAGTTCGTCAAATTCATTAATAGCTTTAGCTGCTTGTGCAATTGCATCGATGCTGCGATCAACAAAGGCAACAAAACTCGGTTGAATTTGAGAAGGAATTGCTAACTCACGCCCTAAGAATTGGCCTGAGATGTCTTTTGCTTTATTAGCAATTTTGTCTTGTTGAGTGATTAACTCCAACAAATCTGTTCTTTCTACTGGTAGGAATAAACCACGAGGTAAATTCATACGAACTTCACGTTTTATTTCGTCAGCGTCTTTTTCTAACTGAGAAATTTGTACACGAAGCTCAGAGGCTTTGGTCCAATTTTCTTCACAAACAGCTTCAACAAAAGGTTTTAGTAACTTTGCAGCTGAATGTACAACGTCGATGTGTCTTTCTAACGCTTTTAATGGCGATTTAGCAAAAACATCTAAAATTGAGTTAATGGCCATAATGAACCCTTATTTTGGTAAATGATAATGGCAAAAAAAAGCCTGCATCGTAATGCGGGCTTTGTTTAAAGTTGTATTTTACGTTCTTCTAGACCAATTGCATAGCCTGAATGACAACTTGGTGAAGATTTTATGACAGGTATGTTACAGAAATATTACAGCAGAAAAATGAAAAAAAGCCAGCCTGCGAAACGACACACACACTGACTTATTCTTTAATTTTTGACGAAGATTTAAACTGGATTTAAATCAGTCGTTTACAGGACGTTTTCTTTAATGTCTGACTCAGAGGTGTGACGAACATCTTTTCCTTTTACAAAATAAATAATGTACTCAGAAATATTTTGACAACGATCGCCAATGCGCTCTAATGATCTAACTGACCATAAAACGTCCATTACTTTCGGAATTGAACGTGGATCTTCCATCATGTAGGTCATTAATTGACGCGTAATACCTTCGTATTCTTTGTCCAAAATCTTATCTGACTGGTGAACTGCGAAGGCCGCATCTACATCCATGCGAGCAAAAGCATCAAGAACCTCGTGCATCATAGTGATGGCTTTTCGGCCCATGTTATCCATAGATACCAAAAACTCTTGTTGCGTTTTGTTAAATGATTCAAGTGCCACGCGAGCAATGCGCTCTGCTTCGTCACCAATGCGTTCTAAGTCAGTGATTGTTTTGATAATGGCCAAAACTAATCTTAAGTCTGAGGCTGCAGGCTGGCGCTTAGCGATGATACGCGTACATGCTTCGTCAATTTGAACTTCCATCTTGTTAACATGAATGTCGCTCTCAAGAACCTGTTTTGCTAACTCTTGGTCTTGATTGTTAACCGCGTTTAAGGCGTTTGTCAGCTGTTGTTCAACTAAGCCACCCATTTTTAAAACATCGTTACGGATCTGTTCAAGTTCAACGTTGAACTGACCAGAAATGTGTTTATTTAAATTAATTTCCATTATCTACCCCTCAAAACCTAGCTCTATATACTATATAAACCGAATTAGAACGCTGCGCAATTATTGGCAGCGTTTTGTTTTTCTAACCGTATCTACCAGTAATGTAGTCTTCCGTTTTCTTCATTTTAGGTGTTGTAAATAGCGCGTTAGTGTCAGCGTGCTCGATAAGTTGCCCCATGTACATGAAGGCTGTCTGGTCTGATACACGGGCCGCCTGTTGCATGTTATGCGTAACGATAACAACAGTGTATTTGTCTTTTAGCTCAGTGATCAATTCTTCAATCGTTAGCGTTGAAATTGGGTCAAGCGCTGACGTTGGTTCGTCGAGTAACAATACTTCTGGCTCGATTGCGATAGCACGTGCAATAACAAGACGTTGTTGCTGACCACCTGATAAACCAAGTGCACTTTCGTGTAAGCGGTCTTTTACTTCGTTCCAAAGTGCTGCATTAGTTAATGAGCGCTGAACGACTTCATCGAGAACGCGGCGATCATTAATGCCTTGTAAGCGTAAGCCGTAAACTACATTCTCATAAATACTCTTTGGGAATGGGTTAGGGCGCTGGAATACCATGCCTACTTTTCGACGTAGTGAAGCAACATCAACAGACTTGTCATAGATGTTTTGGTTGTGAAGTAGAATTTCACCGTCGATTCGACATGTATCAACTAAGTCATTCATACGGTTGATACAACGTAATAGCGTTGATTTACCGCAGCCCGATGGACCGATGAAGGCAGTTACCTGGCCTTTTGGAATCACCATGTTAATGTTTTCAAGCGCTTGCTTTTGACCATAGTAAAGGTCGAGATCTTTAATTTGCAAAGCAATTTGATCTTGGCTTAAGTTATCTAAATCAACGCTTGAAGACGTTTTGTTGCTCATATCCGGTGCTACAGAAATCATCTGGTAACCTCTTAACTTCAATTAATTCTTTTACTTAAGCTGGTGACATGCACCAGCCAATTTGTATTCTTGGTAATCTCTAGATTAGTGTTCTAAAGATTTGTATTTTTCACGTAAATGGTTACGAATGCCTATCGCTGTAATGTTTAGCGTAATAATGACAGTAACCAATAACAATGACGTTGCATAAACAAGTGGACGCGCAGCCTCAACATTCGGGCTTTGGAAACCAACATCATAGATATGGAAACCTAAGTGCATGAATTTACGATCTAAGTGCACATACGGGAAGTTTCCATCAATTGGCAACGTCGGCGCCATTTTAACAACACCAACCAACATAAGAGGCGCAACCTCACCAGCTGCACGAGCAACCGCTAGAATAAGACCTGTCATGATAGCAGGAGAGGCCATTGGAATAATAATACGCCAGATTGTCTCGGCCTTTGTCGCACCAAGTGCTAAAGAGCCTTGTCGCAACGAACCTGGAATACGCGATAGACCTTCTTCTGTTGAAACGATAACAACAGGCAAGGTTAAAATTGCTAACGTTAGTGCTGACCAAATAACGCCAGGAGTACCAAACGTCGGGCCTGGTAATGCTTCAGGGTAAAACAATTGGTCAATCGAGCCACCTAACATGTAGACAAAGAAACCCAAACCGAAAACACCATAAACGATAGATGGTACACCTGCTAAGTTAATAACAGAGATACGGATAATCTTTGTTACTGGGTTGTTGCCTGCGTATTCGTGTAGATAAATTGCGGCAACTACACCAAATGGCGTCACAATAACAGCCATAAGAAGTACCATGAAAACAGTACCGAAGATTGCAGGGAAAACACCACCTTCAGTGTTAGCTTCACGAGGGTCGTCAGTAATAAACTTACCAATTTGCTTTATGTATTGACCGACTTTGGCGATAAAGCTCATGTCATTTGGAAATGACACGTCTAGTACATAGAAAATTGGAATAACAACAGATTCGCCACGCATATCGCGAACTGTTACCGAGTCACGGCGAGCCAAGTCACGGTATTCAAAAAGTTGTTTTTCGTATTCTTTATATTTAGCTCTCAGTTCATCACGACGTTGGTTTAACTGAGCTAGGTTCTCGTCAGTTAATTCATTCTCAAGTTCGTATTTACGTTCTTGCAAACGCAACTGCTCTAACTCGTAATTAATTGAACCAATTTCATCGTTTTGTAGGTCGAGTGCTAAATCATTTAACTCAACCGCTCGGTCAATTGCTTTGAAAAGTGCTTCTTGAGTGTTTTGGGTGATAACTTCACCGTCTAATGAAACCGACTCAACAAAACCGTAAAAGTTACCATTTTTTGAACGTTCGAAAACCGCAATGCCCGAAGGTGTTGTCTGAGACTTTATTTCTGGGCCTAAAATCCACTGGAAGTCCAAGTCAACAAATTCACGGTTACCAGTTTTAACAAGTAAACGCTCTACAAATTCACCTTGTACATTTTCAAACTTTACACCCGATTGAATCAAGCGAGCTGTAGGAACCTCTTCACGATCATAAATCTCACCGATAATTGTGCGTGTTTGACCGTTAGCATCAACCAAATCAAATTGATGTATTTGTGAAGGCCAAAAGAATGACAAACCTCGTGACGCGATCATCAGTAACAAACCGATGACGGCTAACAAACTGATGCTTACCGCACCAGCCGTCATCCAAACCCAAGGGGCACCTGATTTAAACCACAACTTCATATTTATTCTCCAAATCTTTTAGTAGGTGCACATTAAAGTGAGCTGTACTTTTCACGTAATCGCTGACGAACAAATTCGGCGATAGTGTTAAATACAAAGGTAAAGATAAATAAGACAAACGCCGCTAAGAATAGGATTCGGTAGTGAGAACTGCCCACCTCAGACTCTGGCATTTCAACAGCAATGTTTGCACTTAGGGTTCTCATGCCCTCAAAGATACTCCAATCCATAATAGGCGTGTTACCCGTTGCCATTAATACAATCATAGTTTCACCTACGGCACGGCCTAAGCCCATCATCACAGCAGAGAATATACCTGGACTTGCGGTCAACAATACGACCTTAGTCAGGGTTTGCCACTGAGTTGCACCAAGCGCTAACGAGCCACTTGATAGTGCTTTAGGAACACTGAATACTGCATCTTCTGCAATTGAGAAGATAGTCGGGATAACCGCAAAGCCCATTGCAATACCAACAACCAAAGAGTTTCGTTGGTCAAAAGTAATGCCTAGCTCATTAGTGATGAACAAACGGGTATTGCCATCAAATAATAGCTCTTCGACCCATGGGCTCATTGCAAATGCTGAATAACCAACTAAAGCAACGACTGGAATTAGGATGATTGAGTCCCAACCTGCAGGAACCTTATTTTTAATGTGTTTTGGAATGTTATGCCAAATAAATGCTGCTGCAAATATCGCTACAGGCAACATTATCAATAACAAAACAACACCAGGAAGTTTGTCTTCAATAAGCGGTGCTAACCAAAGGCCGGCTAAGAATCCAAGAATTACGGTCGGTAATGCTTCCATGATTTCAACGGTTGGTTTAACGACCTTACGTACTGACGGAGCCATAAAATAAGCAGTGTAAATAGCCGCGGCTAAACCAATTGGTACCGCAAATAACATCGCGTAAGCGGCCGCTTTTAACGTACCAAATGAAATTGGAACTAGGCTGAATTTTGACTCAAAATCGTCACTTGCAGATGAGGACTGCCAAATATAGTCGGCTTCTGGATAACCTTCATACCATACTTCTTGCCACAATCCTGACCACGTCACTTCAGGGTGTTCATTTTCAATGTTGTTAATTTGTATGTTGTTTTCGCCTAATACAACAAATGCGTTAGCACGTGGTGCAAAGCGAATGTGTTTAATATCAGCCGTTGTTAATTGACCTTCCCAAAGCTCAGCTTCTGAAGTGGCATGAAATAGATTTACTTCACCCGAATCGGTTAAAGCAATGAACGTACGGCGATAGAATTCTGGGTAAATAGCGACAACCGCTTGATCGTCAGCCTTGGTCTGCATTTCAAAGTGGCGAACTAAAACAAAGTCACGGCCATCTTTACCATTTGATTCAAACCACTGGTTGATAATGCCGTCACTGTAGCCAAGCATAAGAGAATTAGCGCCGGCTAAAAGGTTTGACGTCGTTAACTCGGCACCTTTACGGCTAATGTTTTTGTTGTACAACAGCTCGACTTCGTCACCAAAGCGGCTACTAGCGACGTATAGCTCGTGTTTAGTGACGATAAAGCTACGACTGCCATCTGGTGACACAAGTAAGTTTTTAATTTCACCGTCTACAAAATCTAAGGTAGATTTTTGAATCTCCCATTCGATTTCTTCGGTCATGAAGTTTTCTTCACCCTCTAAGCGGGCAAATTGCACCTGGCCATTGCTCAATTGGTATAAAACGCTGATGACACTTTCTTCAACAGAGAAGGTAAAGTTCGTGACCGTTTCATCATTAGATTCGAATAATGACGGTAATGGTGCCTCACCAAACGGGTAGTTGACTCTTGGTGTTTGAGAACGCTTATTGTCTTTAAAATCAATTTTAAATGATGGTTTAATGATGCTCAGTTCTGCGTTCTCATTCATGAATCCATAAAGACCTAAATGCGGAGCAGCTTCTGAAAATGCAACAATATTACCATTAACGTTAGCTTGAATAGAGTCTATCTTTTGACCAGCGTTTGGGCCTTTTGCATTGAAAAAATCCACCGTTGCACTTGGTGTTACAGCAAAAGTTATCTCAGTTTGCTCTTCTATACCCGCAGAAAAGTATTCTTGACTGATTGACGTGGTTGCCTCTCTAGACTCGACCTCAGCCGAATTAAAAACAGGTTTAACCACGTATAAAAGATAAAAGAAAATAAGTAACAATGCGCACAGCACTAAAATACCGCCAGTCATTACGCCATACTTAGCCAGTTTGTCCTTAAGTATACGTGTTGACTCGGTTTTTAACGCGTTGTCTGATGTTTGAGACATACTAAATACCTACCCTAAATTAGTTGCCGCGCAGTATATTTCATTATTGTTACAAGATTGTGACAAACAGGTCGATGTCGGCGCGAGACACCTTAGAAAATTGACAGCAATTATAGTAGGGAATTGAGATAATTCACGCTATGTAAAGCCATATTGTGGCAATTTGTCACTTAGTTTTATGTTGAAAGCTTGTATTTAAAATAGTCACATTGAAACTGGATATATTCATTAATTTTGTTAATACTCACTAAGACAGTGGAAAAAAAGGTACATAGTTAATGAAGCATTTAGTATTAACGGTAATTGCCGAGGACCAAAATGGACTTGTTGAGCGAGTATCGAATGTCGTTGTCAACCACGACGCAAATTGGTTAGCCAGTAACTTAAGTATATTAAGTGGATATTTTGCCGGGGTCATCGAGGTTATGGTACCTGAAAACAAACTTGCAGGTTTGCAAGCCGACCTCAGTAAGCTTGAAGGGATGCAGATTACGACTCATCTTTGTGACGCAAAGGATAATGTTAAAGCACAAGAAATTGAGTTTGTTATCACAGGAAATGATCGAAAAGGGATCGTTCAGGAACTCGCTAGCGTGATTAGTCACAAAGGGGCGAATATTGTGAGTTTTGTTTCATCACATCAAACGGCACCAAATTGGGGCGGTGAACTGTTTCATGCAATTGCAAAAGTAGGCTTGCCAGAGGGAATGCAGCCAGAAGTGATTGTTGATGCTTTGGAGGAGATCGCAGCCGATATCGTCGTTGATATCGAACTTGAAGAAGCGTCGTAAGGCCTGTCATTCCTCTTTAAAATCACTAACGACATAATCAAACTCATAAAAAAAGTCACTGACTAAGCAGTGACTTTTTTTCTTATCGAGTAGGACTCGAATCGACCTTTATTATTTAAGACCTAGCTTGCTTAGCTGCTTTGATACAACCGCTGCTGGTAATGGAACGTAGCCATCTTTTTCAACAATCTTTTGGCCAGATTGAGAAAGAACCATCTTAATGAACTCAGCTTCCATTGGTGAGAATGGTTTGTTTGGATTTTTGTTTACATACATCCATAAGAAACGAGAAAGCGGGTATTCACCTGTCACTGCATTTTCCATTGTTGCATCAACATAGTTGTCACCACGCTTAGCTAGTGGAACAGTACGAACGCCTGACGTTTTGTAACCGATACCAGAGTAACCAATACCGTTTAGTGAAGAAGAGATTGACTGTACAACAGACGCAGAACCAGGTTGTTCGTTTACGTTATTTTTGAAGTCACCTTTACATAGGCCTTTCTTTTTAAAGTAGCCGTATGTACCAGATACAGAGTTACGACCAAATAACTGAATGTCTTTAGCAGCCCACTCACCTGTTAAACCTAAGTCACCCCAACGATTAACGTCTTTGTCACCGCCACACTTACGTGTAGATGAAAAGATTGCGTCTAGCTCAGAAATTTTCAAACCTTTGATTGGGTTATCTTTGTGTACGAATACTGCAAGAGCATCGATTGCTACTGGAATTGCAGTTGGCTTATAACCGAAATGTTTTTCAAAAGCTTCGATTTCTTTTGATTTCATTTTACGGCTCATTGGACCGAACTGAGATGTGCCCTCAGTTAGAGCTGGTGGAGCAGTTGAAGAACCAGCAGCTTGAATTTGAATGTTTACGTTAGGGTAAAAACGCTTAAATTCTTCAGCCCAGAACGTCATCATGTTGGCTAATGTGTCAGAACCAACAGACGAAAGGTTACCAGAAATACCACTTGTCTTTTCGTAAACTGGAATGTCCTTGTCTACTGCTGTTGCAGATGTACTTACTAATGATGCAAGCGTTAAACCTAACGCGCCAACTAGTGCTTTTAGTTTCATTGTTTTGCTCCAATTATTTTAGAATTTGCGTTCAGTGGTTGGGACTGAACTGAAACTTAATTCGTTGTAACTGAGGTTATAGTAGGTCAAGAATGTGACAAGTTTATGACATGAAATGCGATTTATCACTTTTTGTGATCTTTTTTTAACAACGAAGATCACTGAGATCAAAAGTATGGTGAGATTGTTTTTTATACAGGTGTTTTGACGAGGAAACCTGGCTTTAGAAAACAAAAAAGGCCGTAAAAATACGACCTTTCTTTAGCGATTTTAAGAGATTAGAACTTGTGTTCTAAGCCTAGACCTAAGTATGTTTCATCTTCGGCCATGTCGAAGTTGAACGTAGTGTAGAACGCAAATACTTTTGTGCTCTTACCAAGTTTACGGTCGGCACCAAGTGTAAAGCCACTGTCATCTTCCATCGTTTGGTACTGACCTTTTAAGTTGTATCCACCAACTTTGTATTGAGCGTTAACCATGAAGCCGTCTTTGTCTTCGCCAGACTCAACGTTTTCTTGAGTTTGGTACATAGCACCTAATTTAACGCCAGATACCTTAGTACCAACAGTTAAACGAGTTGCGTCATAACCTTTAACTTCGCTATCAATTGCGATGGCTGCGTAGTACTTGCCTTTTTTAAGAGCACCGTCACCGTAAGTTAAAGAAAGTGATGTTGCTGAATCATCGTTGTCTTCATCCAGGATGTAGCTGATACCAGCTTGGAAGCCGTTCATTTTTGGCGTCTTATAAGTGATGCTGTCACTCATACGGTTTTCACCTTTCCAAAGGTTTTTGATATCGGCTTCAAGGTCAGAGAAGATATCGAACTTACCTTGAGATTGCTTAAGTACTGTGTCGTTACGACCAACTAAAACTTCACCAAACGCGCCTTTAAGACCAACGTACTGGTTACGTGACTTAAGGTTTTTTTCACCTGACTCGTCAGATACGTCAACTTGAAGTTCGTATTTGTAAACAACTTCCAAACCACCGTCTAACTTTTGAGAGCCTTTAACACCTAGGCGAGAAGCATTGCTTTTCAATTCAGTGATTGAACCTGCACCTTCGTCTGAGCTTTGTACAGTTACGTTTGCTTTACCGTATACCGTAGTATCGGCCATTACTGGTGCCGCCATTGCTGAAAGAACAGAAGCTGCAACAAGAGTTTTTAACATTTTCATATAAGTACCTGTCTAAGGAAGTTGTAATATTAAAATCGCCAAATTGACATAAGCCAATTTTTGATGGTGGTATTACACTACATAAATGTTACAAATATATTTCAATGTGAAATATTCATGACATAAATATGTAAGCTTTCGTAATTGTTACATTTTTATTTAAATATAAAAACGATATCGAATCCTTTGTTGCTAATTTATATACAGTTTTTGTAAGTTATTTGTTTACTTGCACAGATATAAATCACATTTTTCCATATTTATTCCTTCTAGAAATTTGGTTCTGCTAAAAGCAACAATCTCTTAAGGTTGCATTAAATATAGAAGATAATTTTCAAATGTCAGTGTTTGTAAGGGCTACAGGTGGTTTTGTTTATTTTTTGTAGATTTGCGTTACGGCTAAAAGCCTGACTTTAAAGTGGTTAAAAATTCAAACTTCGAATTTTTGTTCACATTTTGTTAAATACAATTAAAATAACAAAAAAACGGAGACAAGGTGAATCATGGCTAGAGAACAGTGGGGGATATGCAGCGAAGCTAATTTGCATGGCTTGCACCTGTTTTTTAATGCACACGAAGGATATGAGCCTGCCATCCGTGAAGCATTGAGTCAGTTACCCAAACTGTTTGAAGAGCTCAATGAGCAATTTTCCGAGTCTATGTTCAGTGGTGTTGTTGCGATTGGTGCCAACTTTTGGTCCGAACTTTACCCTAATAATATTCCTGAAGGCCTAAAACCATTCCCATCTATGCGGCACGAAGACCGCCATATGCCTGCCGTTCCGGTTGATCTGTTTTTTCAACTTCGCTCAGATCGCCAAGATGTTAATTACATAGCTAGTCGTCGACTGCACAACCTGTTTGGTGAGATGCTAGAACTGATTGAGCAGGTCCCATGTTTTCGATATTTAGATGGTCGAGATTTAACGGGCTTTATAAAAGGCACAGCAAACCCTAAAGGGCGAAAGCGACGCGAAGTTGCATTAGTAACAGAGGATGGTCCGTTTAAAGGTGGCAGTTATTTGCACGCGCAACGCTTTAGGCATCACCTAAACCGCTGGCAACGCACCCCAACGGAAGAACAAGAGTTAATCATTGGCCGTCACCTTGAAGACAACAACCGTCTTGATCATCAAGAGTTGCCGGAAACCGCTCACGTTTTTCGAGCGCGTTGTTTTGACCGCCAAGGCGAACGTATCCAAATTCTTCGCCAGAGTATGCCTTATGGTAATTTAAATACTCAGGGCTTGTTGTTTTTATCCTACTGCGCCAAGCCAGACAGTTTTGAAAAGATTTTAGCTAATATGGTATTTGGCAGTGATGCGGGTAATTACGACCACTTGTTAAATTACACTACAGCCGAAACTGGAGCGGCGTTTTTTGCTCCGTCTATTGATTACTTAGAAAATCAAGGTAATTTAGAATAACACCACGCCTTCACTCTATAAGGCTCACTTTTAAAAAAGGAACTTTCAATGAACGAGTTGTTTAATATGGTGCTGTCATTCGAATTTGCAGCCCTTATTTTAGTTATTGTTTTACTAAAATCATCCATTAAGTTTGTCCCACAAAACCGTGCTTATGTGATTGAGCGATTTGGTAAGTTTAATAAAACCATCGAAGCTGGTCTTAACTTTATTGTCCCTTTTATCGATGTGGTTGCCTATGACCGCTCTTTAAAGGAACAGGCATTTGATGTCCCTGGCCAATCAGCAATCACCAAAGACAATATTTCGCTTATCGTTGATGGGGTTTTGTATTTCCGTGTACTTGACCCGTACAAAGCCTCATATGGCGTAGACGACTATGTATTTGCCGTCATCCAACTTGCCCAAACTACAATGCGTAGTGAAATCGGTAAGATGGAGCTAGACAAAACATTTGAAGAGCGTGACTCACTAAACACCAATATTGTTGCGTCTATTAATGAAGCATCTTCACCTTGGGGTGTTCAGGTATTGCGTTATGAAATTAAAGACATTGTACCGCCGTCTTCTGTTATGGAAGCGATGGAACGTCAAATGAAAGCCGAACGTGAAAAGCGTGCAAAGGTTCTTGAGTCGGAAGGTGATCGCCAAGCAGCAATTAACGTTGCAGAAGGTGAAAAACAATCTCAGGTTTTAGCCGCAGAAGCTGAAAAAGCCGAACAAATCCTTAAAGCCGAAGGTGAAGCGAAAGCAATCATGCAAGTTGCTGCAGCACAAGCAGAGGCGCTTGAGCTTGTTGGTAACGTTGCTAAGACAGAGCAAGGTCAAAAAGCAATTCAGCTTGATTTGGCTACGAAAGCGATTGATGCGAAACAAGCAATTGCTAAAGAATCGTCAGTGGTGCTTTTGCCGGACTCTAGTACGGATGCAAGTAGCGTTGTTGCTCAAGCAATGACCATCATTGATACCTTAAACAAGAAGTAAGGAGTCAGTATGTGGATTTTTGATAATACAGCACAAATTTTAATGGCCTTAGGCATTATGATGGCGGTTGTAGACATTGTTGTGCTGGGCTTTGCGACGTTCTTTTTAACCTTAATTGGTTTGGCAGTCCTTACGACCGGCGTACTTTTAAACTTTGGGGTAATGACAGATTCTTGGGCAAATATACTGATATCTGTCGCAGTTCTGTCAGCTATTTATACTGCTTTATTATGGAAGCCTCTGAGTCGTCTTCAGCAAGACACCAAGCCACAAGAAGTCAAATCGGACATTATTGGGCACCAATTCCATCTGGAAACGGATGTAACCGCCAGCCAACCAGGCATGTATTTGTACTCAGGCGTAAATTGGAAAATTGAAGCAGACGAAGAGCTTACCGCTGGTGCAAAAGTAGAAGTGACCCAAGTTAAAGTGGGTGTAATGAGAGTAAAGCCCGTTGAGTAGTGAGTTATGACACCGTAATTCAATACAACGTGTCACTAAGAAACTAAAAAGCCTGCAGTCGAGCAGGCTTTTTGTTTTCTGTAATTGCCACAATTATCCTAATTGGAAATTTAGCTTTCATTCGCATAGTAGCCCTATTCTTGACATCGAATGTGGACCGAATGGAATAGGGCAGTCACGACAGCTCTATTTAATTAGACAGTTTCAAATAGCGCTTTGACGTTGGCTAGGGTGTGTTCGATTTCACTGACCTTCAAAGGGGCGATAAAGATGGTATCGTCACCGGCAATCGTACCTAATACACCTTCTGCTTTACCAACTGAGTCCAACAAACGAGCAATTAGCTGTGCAGCTCCCGGGCTCGTTTTGATAATGACCATAGCTTCGTTGTGATTGACGTCTAGCACTAATTGTCTAAGAGGGCTTTTAGCTGTTGGCATACCAAGTTCGGCTGGCAAACAATAAACCATTTCTTGTTTGGCGTTACGAGTTCGAACTGCGCCAAAGCGGGTTAACATTCTCGACACTTTTGATTGGCTGACGTTATCAAAACCCAACGCTTTTAGTGCATCTACGATCTCACCTTGTGAACCGAAGCGTTCTTCGTTTAAAAGGTCTTTAAATGCTTTGATTAGGGCGTCTTGTTTATTTTGCGTCATTGTATTTATTCCTTGCCAATCTTTTGAGCGGAATTTTAATGCATTTCAACATATAATACTAATTGCGAATTGAGTTTTGGCGGATATTTAAGTAAGGTTGCCGGCAAAATTTACTTCAGATCATAATTTAAATCGGAGATTAATATGAAAGTAGCAGTGTTAGGTGCCGCTGGTGGTATCGGTCAGGCTTTATCTTTATTACTAAAAACTCAGTTACCTGCGGGTTCTGAATTGTCATTATATGACGTTGCGCCAGTTGTTCCAGGTGTTGCTGTTGATCTTAGCCACATCCCTACTCAAGTAAAAGTAGAAGGTTTTGGTAAAGACGACCTAGAAAAAGCATTAACGGGTGCTGACATTGTATTAATCCCTGCAGGTGTTCCTCGTAAACCTGGTATGGATCGTTCAGATCTTTTCAACATCAACGCTGGTATCGTGAAGACGTTGGTTGAAGGTTGTGCGGACTTCTGTCCAGATGCATGTATCAGCATCATCACTAACCCTGTTAACACAACAGTAGCAATTGCTGCTGAGACGTTAAAAGCAAAAGGCAAGTACAACCCAGCTAAGCTTTTCGGTGTAACGACACTTGACGTTATCCGTGCTGAAACATTCGTTGCGGAAGCAAAAGGCCTAAACTGTGAAGATATCGTTGTTCCAGTTATCGGTGGTCACAGTGGTACAACTATCCTTCCTCTTCTTTCTCAAGTTGAAGGTGTAGAGTTCACTCAAGAAGAAATCGAAAAACTAACTCATCGTATCCAAAACGCGGGTACTGAAGTTGTTGAAGCTAAAGCCGGTGGCGGTTCTGCAACACTTTCAATGGGTCTAGCGGCTGCGCGTTTCTGCTTAAGCCTAGTTGACGCATTAAACGGTGAAGAAGACGTATTCGAATTCACTTATGTTGAAGGTGACGGTTCAGACGCTCGTTTCTTTGCTCAGCCAGTTTTACTTGGTAAAAACGGCGTTCAAGAAATTTTCGACTACGGCGAGTTAAGCGACTACGAAGCAAAATGTAAAGCTGACATGCTTGACGGCCTAAAAGGTGACATCACGTTAGGCGAAGAGTTCGTTAACGGTCAATAATCGTTAGGCTCGTTAATAAGGACGGGCCATACTTAAAATTAAAAAGCACCCAAAGGGTGCTTTTTTTGTATCAAAATAATTATTTTAGGCACTTAATACACGTGATCATTTAATCAAGTCGTTTTCTTGTGTAACTTGTTCTTGTTTCCAGTACCACCAAGAATAAAGCGCTGGTAACAGAAGGCTAGGCACTAGTATAAACAATACTAGATAGGTAGATTGGCGAGGCTCAACAAACCATATTACAACACTGCATATTAAGCCGGCGATAACACAAAGCCTACCGGCCAGGCGATGCGTTTTTTGCCAAACGCGATCACTGCTCAAAGTCCAAGCTGTTCTAATACCAACAAAAAAATTACTTCTAATCTTCCCGAAAAAATTCCCCATCAAAACAAAGCTTAAACTTATCGCAAAGATTAATAATTGAGTTATAGAAATATCAAACTCGAATGCTAGCAATAGGAAACCAACTTCTAATACAAAAAATATCGAAACAATACTTAAAATAATTGCATTAATCGCTGCTTGAGATTGTTGCAAGTGAGTTTGTCGAGGCTCAATGAATTTGAGCACGAATCGAATACCTATTGTGAACAACATAATAAGTGGGGGTAACATGAGTGCTTCAAGCGCACTAGCCCAATTATCAGGTTGTCCTTGAGCGTTCCAGTGTATTGGCAATTCGGTACCAGCAGGTAAAAGCCAAACAACAATAAGCGACGCAATTGTACTAACCAAAAACAAAATTACAGAAATAACATTAGCGTTCATAATCACTCCTTTGGTCATCTTCCTTTGGTTGATGACGGTTTGTGTCAGCGAATAGACTCATAACACTACTTAATAGATCTTCTACGACACTTGTGTTTAAAGAATAAGTAATGGTTGTTCCTTCTTTGCTCGTTACAACAAGGTTGGCAGTTTTGAGAACATTAAAGTGACCAGACAAGGTCGACTTTGCAACATTGATCTTTTCTGATACTTCACCTGCAGTCATATCTCTGTGTTTAAGCAAAGATAATATTTGTCGACGCACTGGGCTAGACAAAGCTTGATACACATCAGACATAGATTTTCCTTATTGGTTATTAATTAACCTATTTCGTAATTTAGCGAAAGACCAAAATTTAAGCAAGTTTTATTTCGTTAATTTACGAAATAAAGAATTGTAGGTGGATAGATATTGAGAATTTAACTTTTAATTAGAAAGGCTTAAAAAGGCTTAGAAGAAATTTTTATAAAAGGACCGAACAGGTTCAGTCCTTTGGAAAATAGATGTTATTTGCTAGATGATGACTTAAAGAGGTTATGCAGTTCGGTTTACAGCAACATGAGCCAGGTTAATCAGTGCTTCTTTATGAGCTGACTCAGGAATATTTGCTAAAGCGGCAATTGCTTTATCCGCTTCTTGTTCCGCTTTTGTTGTGGCGTACTCTAACGCACCCGTTTCTTTCATCACATTAAGAATTTGATCCAAATGATCCATGCCATTTGCATTTTCGATCGCATCTTTGATCAAAGTTGCATTATCAACGTCGGTATTCCACATTGCGTATAGTAAAGGAAGAGTAGGTTTACCTTCGGCTAAGTCATCACCGACGTTTTTGCCCATGTCATCAGCATCAGAAGTGTAGTCCATCACATCGTCAATAAGCTGGAAAGCCGTTCCTAAATGCATACCATAGAGTTGCATGGCTTCTTCTGCTTGTGTATTTGATCCCGATATGATCGCAGCTAATTGAGTTGCTGCTTCGAACAAACGTGCTGTTTTGCCGTAAATGACATCGAAATAGCTTTTCTCTGTAGTCTCAGGATCATTGCAGTTCATTAATTGCAACACTTCACCTTCAGAGATCGTATTGGTCGCATCTGCCAAGATTTGCATCACTCGCATAGAGTCAAGAGTGACCATCATTTGGAAAGAACGGGTATACAAAAAGTCGCCGACGAGAACGCTGGCCTGATTGCCAAATACAGCATTAGCCGTCTCTTTACCACGGCGCATTGTCGACTCATCAACAACATCGTCGTGAAGCAGCGTCGCTGTATGGATAAACTCGATTATCGCTGCCAAAGTATGGTGTTTATCACCTTGATAACCCAAAGCACGTGCCGCCAGAACCGTAATCATTGGGCGAATGCGTTTGCCACCGCTATTAACGATGTACATGCCGAGTTGGTTGATCAAAGCAACGTCTGAATTGAGTTGTTCGCCAATGCAGTTGTTGACGCTTTGCATGTCTTCTTCTGCAAGATCAATAATTTGTTTAATATCCATGTACAGCTGTTTGTTTTTTTGCCTATCGGAATGGTTGCGAAGTTTACCTGACAAAGCATAAATACCAAAATTTTATCGCTCAAATCATGGTAACCTATGATAGTTTAAGACATTAAGTTACAAAGGTTTAAATTTTATTAAATTAACGCCAAATTAGTCTTGCTAATAAGAGGGAAGTGCTTTAGAATTCGCGCCCTGTTTTACAGAATTAATTTGTGCGAAGAGCGCACAGGAGACGGAGTAATATGTACGCGGTATTCCAAAGTGGTGGTAAACAACACCGTGTTGCTGAAGGCCAAACCATTCGTCTAGAAAAACTTGACGTAGAAACTGGTTCTACAGTTGAGTTTGATCAGGTGTTATTAGTTGCTAACGGCGACGACGTAAAAGTTGGTGCCCCTTTAGTAGCTGGTGGAAAGGTTTCAGCTGAAGTTGTTTCTCACGGTCGTGGTGAGAAGGTTAAAATCGTTAAATTTAAACGTCGTAAGCATTCACGTAAGCAAGCGGGCCATCGTCAATGGTTCACTGAAGTGAAGATTACTGGCATTAACGCTTAATTAAGAAGGTACTTTAATATGGCACATAAAAAGGCTGGTGGTAGTACTCGAAACGGTCGTGATTCAGAAAGCAAACGTTTAGGTGTTAAGCGTTTTGGTGGCGAATCAGTATTGGCTGGTAACATTATCGTGCGTCAACGTGGTACTAAGTTCCACGCTGGTCAAAACGTAAGCATGGGTCGTGACCACACGTTGTTCGCGACTGCTGGCGGTAAAGTTAAGTTCGATACTAAAGGTCCACTTAACCGTAAATACGTAAGCATCGTTGCTGAATAAGTTTAACGAAAGTTACTATTTTGAAACCCCGCTTTTTGCGGGGTTTTTTATTTCTCCTGCAACATATCAGTAGCAAACTGGCGCTCTTGCAGCATCAGTCATATAGTTACAAGCAGATAGTTACAAGTCATCCAACCCTAAGAGAAAAGTAACCCCATGAAATTTGTTGATGAAGTTGAAATTAAAGTCGAAGCTGGTGACGGTGGTAATGGTGCCTCCTCATTTCGTCGCGAAAAGTATGTGCCTAAAGGCGGACCAGACGGCGGTGATGGTGGCGACGGAGGTGACGTATTCCTTGTCGCTGACGAAGGCCTTAATACATTAATCGACTATCGTTTTGAGCGTTTTCACAAAGCACAACGTGGTGAAAACGGAATGGGAAGAAACTGCACAGGCTCTCGAGGCGAAGACTGTTTATTATCTGTTCCTGTTGGTACACGTGCGCGTGACTTAGACACAGGTGAAGTGATTGGTGACTTACTTAAGCACGGTCAAAAGCTTCTTGTTGCAAAAGGTGGTTACCATGGGTTGGGTAACACTCGTTTTAAGAGCAGTGTAAACCGAGCGCCTCGTCAGAAAACCAATGGTACTCCTGGTGAAGTTCGCAACTTGCAGCTCGAACTATTGCTATTGGCCGACGTAGGTATGTTAGGTTTGCCAAACGCAGGTAAATCAACCTTTATTCGTTCTGTTTCTGCTGCCAAACCAAAAGTAGCGGACTACCCGTTCACGACTTTGGTGCCTAACTTAGGTGTAGTACGCGCAGGTAATTCATTTGTCGTTGCTGACATTCCGGGGTTAATTGAAGGTGCTGCGGATGGCGCTGGTTTAGGTATTCGCTTCTTACGTCACTTAGAGCGCTGTCGTGTATTACTTCACTTAGTCGACATTATGCCAGTTGATGGGTCTGATCCGGTTGAAAACGCGAAAGTGATCGTCAGCGAACTTGAGCAATACAGTGAAAAACTAGCGAGCAAACCTCGTTGGTTGGTTTTCAATAAAATTGATCTTTTGCCTGAAGATGAAGCTAATGAGCGATGTAAAGAGATTGCTGAGCAATTAGGTTGGGAAGGTCCAATATATCAAATTTCTGCATCACAAGGTTTGAATACTAAAGATCTTTGTAATGATCTTTCTGATGCATTAGAAGAAATGCCTCGTGAAGTGGTTGAAGAACAAGAAGAGAAAGTCGAATTCCAGTGGGATAGCTACCACAATGAAGTCATTGAAGATTTTGATGACGACGATGACTTCGATGAAGATGACTATGACGTTGAGGTTATTTACAAACCATAACGTCCACTGAGTGTTTTAATATTCACTTGTCTATATTTATAAGTGAAACACAACAAGATATGATAGCCCTCTACATTTAGAGGGCTTTTTTATTTATGACAAAAATATCGTTAATTGCAGCAATGGCAAACAATCGGGTAATTGGTAAAGACAATGATATGCCGTGGCATATGCCCGCCGATCTGAAGCACTTTAAATCGGTCACCATGGGTAAGCCTGTTGTGATGGGACGTAAAACGTTCGAGTCGATTGGTCGACCCTTACCTGGTCGTCAAAATGTTGTGATCAGTCGTAATAAAGAATGGCAACACGATGGTGTACTAGTTGCACAATCTACAGAAGAAGCATTGTCTTATTTAAAAGATGCGCCTGAGATAATGATTATTGGCGGAGGTAACATTTATGAGCAGTTTTTACCCTTAGCCACAAGTTTATACTTAACCTTTATCGACCTTGATGTTGATGGTGATACTTTTTTCCCTGACTACACCAAAGTTGCGACGTGGGAACAGACAGATGTGCAGGAAAATTCTGCAGATGAAAAAAATAAGCATGATTATCAATTTGTTACATTTAAACGTGTTGACTAAATTTTAACTATGTTATGTTGGTCAGATTTGCTATAGTTTGACCTCGTGGTAATGTACACAAAATTTAATTACGAGAAGTATTATGAAATTATTGGTTAGTTTTTTATCAACAGTAGTAGTTGTGTCAGCACTATCAACAAGTGCACCAGCGAAAGCAGATGTAGCCTCTTTCTTAGCCGGTGTTTGTGATAATGTAGCAGCAGATAATAAGAGCCGATTCCGTAAAAAGCTGAAAACAGCAGGCGTAAAGCTTCGCAACATCTATGATGGTGTTACTTGTGGTGGTGATAGCTTAATTCGCTACGCGATGCAGAAGAATGCTGATAGTGTTGGTGTCTTTATGGTAAAACGATTACCGGCATCACATTTTGCGACGTCTGGTGATTTAGAGTGGGCACAGGCAAATGGATTTGGCGATACTAAAATTGCAAAAGCAATTGCAAACCGCTAAATGTAAAGAATTAAAAAAACCGCCTAATTGGCGGTTTTTTTATGTCTCGATTTTAATGTCAGGCACCTTGTGTTTAGTATTTTCTGCTCTTTACATAGAGCAAGGTAACCAATTTAAAAGATCAGCTTTCCTCTTCAGGAGTAAAGCTAAAAGACAGCGCTTCTTTGAGTGGCAAAGGCTTACTGATAAAGTACCCTTGGGCATAAGTTACACCCATCTCGGCCAATGAATCAAAAATTTCTCTCGTCTCAACAAACTCTGCCACACTGGTTTTATCTAATACTAGGGCCACGTTAGCGATAGCTTCGACTAGCGTTCGGTCAACATCACTTTCAATCATGTCTTTGACAAACGTACCGTCAATTTTGACGGAGTGGGCCGGAAGTTCTTTTAAATAGGCAAAAGTACTAAATCCGGTTCCAAAGTCATCTATCGAGAATTGGCATCCTAGTTTACTAAGTTGTTCAATCATTCGGCGGGTACCGCTGACATTAGTCAAACTGGCTGACTCTGTTAACTCGAAAATGATTCTTGCCCCTGCCACATTATATTGGGCAAGCTTTTCTTCAATTAAAGGTAACAAACGTTCATCAGAGAACGCTTGAGCGGATAAATTAATCGCTACACGTTCTAATTCTGGGTTTTCACTAACTAGTTTAATAGTCTTATGGACGACTTGGTGATCTAAAAAGCTAATATCTTCTGCATGCTCAAGTGCAGGAATAAACTCATTAGGGTAACAGATTCTACCGGCTAGGTTTAAGCGCACAAGGGCTTCGTAATAGGCTACTCTATTGTCTTTGAACGACCAGACGGGCTGAAAATGCATCATCAAATTGTCGTCTATAATGGCTTGTTGAAGACGTTGCACCCACTTCATGTTATCTAGTTGCTTAGCTGATTCGGTGTCACCCTCTTGATAACTATGAGTTCGGTTACGGCCTTTGTTTTTGGCAACATAAAGCGCGATATCGGCTTGTCTCAAGTATTCCGCTGCGGTCGCTTGTCCGTCAATTTCAGATACCCCAATTGAAGCGCTTACTTTGTAAGTCGTATTACCAAATTGAAAGTGGGCATTGGCAATCTGTTCGCAGATGTTGTCACCGATTTCAATCGCGTTACTCAGCTTGGTTTCTGACAATAAAATAACAAACTCATCGCCACCGACTCGACACAGAATGTCTGAATTTCGTAATCGCATTGATAATATTTGGGCAACTTCCTTGAGGACTAGGTCGCCCATTTGATGACCTTCTGTATCATTAATGATCTTGAAATGATCTAAGTCGATGTAAAGTAGACAATGAGTTTCATTACCTCGAGAAGCGAGTAAGGTCATTCGATTGAGTTCATTGTCGAAATAATAACGGTTATACAATCCGGTCAAAGTATCATGTAAGGCTAGGTGCTGAAGTTTTTCCTCAGCTTTTTTACGGTCATCAATGTTGTCTAGTGTCGCTGTAAGACCTTGCACACGCCCCTCTTTGACGAGTTGATGCAAGCGGATTTCTACCCATACTGTTTTGTTTCTAATTGTACGAATTTTGACTTCGGCGGTTGTACTTGTGACATGTTGCATCAAGATGTCATTCAGTTGATTGCTAAAACGACTGTGGCCCAAGTCATCAAATTCAATAAATTCCATTAATGTCAGGTTCATACTGTCATCAATATTAAACCCGGTTAACTCTCGCCATGCTCTATTCAAGAATTTGATGCGACCAGAAGTATCTAACTCCATGACAACTGAACTTAAGTTTTCGAGTAGCTTAGTGTGGGCACTAGATAAGTTTTTGAATTTTTGCTCACTCTGCTCAAGTTGGTTAACTTTGGATGCGAACTGCTTGTTACTGATAATAAAGTCGTTACGTTGTGCCGCACGTTCACAAATATTTAGGACTCGAGCCTTGTTGACGGGGTTGTATAAAAAGTCACTGGCGCCATTAGTCATAAAAAACTCGGCGCGGACGGTGTCATCCCGAGGCGTGATTACAACAATGGAAATTTCAGGCTTTTCTTGTCTAATGCTGTTGATTAATAACAAAGAGGTTTCATCAGGTAAGTCACTGTCAATGACGACTAAATCAACATGATGCTGACGAATCAACGCAAGGCCTTGCTTAGAGCTTTCTGCTTCAATGGTATTAAACTTGGCGCTGAAAATAAGATTTAGTTCGTCACTTAGCTCAGGGTTAGCAATTACTGTCAGTGACGTTAGTTTGGTAGTAACGGGTAATTCACTGGAAAAAGCATCGGCCAAGATGGTATTAACTTCGTTGAGTTCACTTTTGGTGACGACTGCATTAATGCCAAAAGACTTTGCGGTAGCTTCCGCGATTCGTTCACAGTGGGTATCAGTAATGAGTACTATTGGAACCTTTTTATCGGTTTTGTAAATATCAGAACGAATCAAACTGGACAAACTCCAGCCGTCTACTTTGCCTGCCTCTATTTCAGAAATGACAAATTGGTACTTTTTTGTTTTTAGGTTTTCAATCGCAGCTGTACTGTCCGGAACGGTATCTATATCAAACAATTGTAATGAATTGATCTTCTCCATTAATAATCGTTTGGTCTGAAAATCAGACGTGATTAGCAAAAGTGGCAGCAACTGCGGCATTTTTTCTACCTAAAAATCTATATTCTACTTGGTACTTTATAAACTAATCGAGAATTTAACAAGTTATCCATTTATTTCATTTGTCTACTTTTAGTGTGGTTAGCCCTTAAACACTGGTATAATCCCCATCAAAATTGTAACTAGAAAGGTGTATCGTGCAAGTCGCTGATTTTCATTTTGAACTTCCTGAAAGTTTAATCGCTAAGTCGCCTAAAAAAGAGCGTTCTTCTAGCCGTTTAATGCAGTTAGACGGAAATACAGGTGAAATAAATCACCATCAGTTTAGTCAAATTATAGACCTTGTTCAGCCTGGTGACTTATTAATATTTAACAATACCCGAGTTATTCCGGCTCGTTTATTTGGTCAAAAGTCGTCTGGCGGCAAAGTCGAAATTTTAGTTGAGCGTTTACTCGATGAACATTCCGTACTGGCGCACGTTCGAGCGAATAAAGCACCAAAGCCTGGTAACGTAATCCATTTTGATGGTGGTATCAGCGCCGAAATGATTCAGCGTCATGATGACTTGTTTGAATTGGCATTCGAAAAATCACAGCCAGTTTTAAACTTGTTAGAAGAGCATGGTCACATGCCACTTCCGCCATACATTGACCGTCCAGACAACGAAGACGACAAAGAGCGTTACCAAACCGTTTATAATGAAAAGCCTGGTGCCGTAGCCGCCCCGACAGCGGGCCTACATTTTACTGAGGCATTATTACAACAGTTAGAAGAAAAGGGCGTTCGCAAAGAGTTTGTGACCTTGCATGTTGGTGCAGGTACTTTTCAGTCGATTCGTGTCGATGACGTTAAAGAACATAAAATGCATTCGGAGTACGCCGAAGTGCCTCAACACGTTGTTGATGCAATTGCTGAAACCAAAAAAGCCGGCGGTCGCGTAATCGCAGTTGGTACGACGTCGGTACGCTCGTTAGAGTCAGCAGCTTGGAAATCGGGTATGCAGAGCAATCAATTCGATCAGCTATCAACGTTTACCGGAGAAACTGACATTTTCATTTATCCGGGTTATGAGTTTAAAGTGGTTGATGCAATGGTGACTAATTTCCATTTGCCAGAGTCCACACTCATCATGCTCGTTTCTGCTTTTGCGGGTAAAGAAAATATCCTAGCAGCCTACAACGAAGCGGTTTCTGAGCAATATCGCTTTTTTAGTTATGGCGATGCGATGTTTTTAACTAGGAAAAACAATTAATCCCATATTTGCGAGCCGTTAGGTGGCGATTTTTGTTGTGCTATCCGATATAATGTCGCGCACATAATTTGGACAATAGCAGTCTAATTAACACAGATTAAGAGTAACAAAATGAAGTTTGAGCTGATCAATACCGATGGTAAAGCACGCCGCGGTAAAATACATTTTGAACGCGGTACGGTTGAAACGCCGGCATTCATGCCAGTTGGTACGTACGGTACAGTTAAAGGCATGACACCTGATGAAGTCGAAGCGACCGGTGCCCATATCTGTCTGGGCAACACGTTTCATCTAATGCTTCGTCCAGGTACTGAAATTATCAAAAAGCACGGTGATCTGCATGACTTTATGAATTGGGACAAGCCAATTCTTACTGACTCTGGTGGCTTCCAAGTATTCAGTCTTGGCGATATGCGTAAGATCAGTGAGAAGGGCGTCGAATTCCGCTCACCGATTAATGGTGAAAAGATCATGTTAACCCCAGAGCGTTCTATTGCTGTGCAACGTGACCTGGGCTCCGACATTGTGATGATCTTTGACGAGTGTACGCCTTACCCGGCGACTCGCGAAGAAGCTAAGAAGTCGATGGAATTATCATTGCGCTGGGCCGAGCGTTCTAAAACGGAACACGGCGACAGCGACTCTGCATTATTTGGTATTGTTCAAGGTGGTATGTATCCAGACTTACGAGAAGTATCGTTAGCAGGCTTAGTTGAAATCGACTTTGACGGTTATGCGATTGGCGGTTTATCAGTTGGTGAGCCTAAAGAAGATATGATCAATATCTTAGATACGACTGCTTACAAATTACCTGAGAATAAGCCGAGATACCTAATGGGTGTTGGTAAACCAGAAGATTTGGTTGAAGCTGTTCGTCGTGGTATCGATATGTTTGACTGTGTAATGCCGACTCGAAACGCTCGAAATGGCCATCTGTTCATTACGGGTGGTGTGGTCAAAATCCGCAATGCCAAACACAAAGACGACACTAGCCCTCTTGACGAGAACTGTGATTGTTACACTTGTAAAAACTATTCAAGAGCCTACTTACACCACTTAGATAAGTGTAATGAAATTTTAGGCGCACGTTTGAATACGATTCACAACCTTCGCTACTATCAACGTGTAATGCAAAGCCTGCGTGATGCGATTGAAGAAAATCGCTTAGAAGAATACGTAGCTGAGTTTTATGCGCGTCGTAACTTGCCTGTACCACCTTTATCAGACGAAGGTATGCCGGCAAATTAATTTTGCATTATTTATGGATGAAGTATTGTGTGTGCAATGCTTTGTCCTTATATAGCTATTCATACATTACAAAAATAAAAAACCTTTAGGGGAATTAAAATGAGTTTGTTTATCTCAAACGCCCACGCGGCGGCACCGGGCAGCGCAGCAGCGGCTGGCCCAGACATGATCATCATGTTAGTTATTTTTGCGTTGATCTTCTATTTCATGATCTTCCGCCCACAGTCAAAGCGCGTTAAAGAGCACAAAGCATTAGTTAGCTCACTAAGCAAAGGCGATGAAGTGCTGACAGCTGGTGGCCTTATCGGCAAAATCACTAAAGTGTCTGACGAAAAAGACTTTGTAAAAGTTGAGCTTTCAGAAGGCAATGAAGTTATGATTCAAAAATCATCAATCAACTCAGTATTGCCAAAAGGCACTATCAAGTCGATTTAATATCAAGCCAGTCGCTTTGCGGCTGGTTTTTTGTTTGGAAAACGATTCGAAAAGGGTTAGTTCGTGTTAAATAAATATCCGATGTGGAAATACATCATGGTGCTGATTGTGTTGCTAGTTGGCGCACTGTACTCAGCTCCAAACTTATATGGTGAAGATCCGGCTGTACAAGTCTCTGGTCTTCGTGGTGCCGAAGTGGATGAAGTGATTTTAGATAAAATTATTTCGACACTGGATGAACAACAAATTGTTTACAAAAAGACCGAACTAGCTGCTGGTCGTCTTTTAATCCGTTTACAAAATGAAGATCAACAATTACGTGCAAAAGAGGCGATTGCTGAACAACTCGATGACAAGTTTGTTGTAGCGCTTAACTTAGCACCGGCTACGCCAGCTTGGTTAGAGGCTTTTGGTGCTTCACCATTAAAACTTGGTCTTGACTTACGTGGTGGTGTCCACTTCTTGATGGAAGTAGACATGAAAGAGGCGATGAACAAATCATTCACGCAAATGGTTCAAGACTTTAGAACGGATTTACGTGAAGAGAAAATTCGCTATCGCACCATCAAGCGTGATATCGCAAAAGAGGCCATTGTGGTCCAGGTCCGCAAAGCGGAAGACTTAGATGCAGCGCGTCGCTTCTTATCGAATCGTTACCCAGATCTACAAGTATTTGAAGACTCAAATACCGATGAGCCTGACCTGTTGGTTAAAATGACAGAAGAGCGCATCAAAGAGACTCGCCAATACGCTGTCGAGCAAAATATTACGATTATCCGTAACCGTGTAAATGAGCTAGGTGTAGCTGAGCCGTTAGTACAGCGCCAAGGTCTAGACCGAATTGTTGTCCAATTACCAGGTGTTCAAGACACGGCTCGTGCAAAAGAAATTCTAGGTGCAACCGCAACGCTTGAATTTAAGATGGTTTATGAAAATGCTGATATTTCAGCAGCGATGCGAGGTCGTGTACCACCTAAAGCCAAGCTTTACGAAGATGAAGATGGACGTCCTGTTCTACTAGAAAAGCGCGTGCGTTTAACGGGTGACCATATTATCGATGCTCAGAGTGCGTTTGACGAATACGGCATGCCTCAAGTTACCATTAACCTTGATACAAAAGGCGGTAACAAAATGCAGGCGATGACCAAGGACAATGTTGGTAAGCCAATGGCAGTGGTATTTATCGAATACAAACCAACTGAGCAAAAAGACGAAAACGGAGTTTCAAAACTTAAGAAAGTTGAGCAAGTTATCCAAGTTGCGACCATTCAGTCACGCTTAGGTCGTCGCTTCTCAATCACCGGTATCGACACACCGCAAGAAGCTCAAAACCTTGCATTGATGCTACGTGCTGGTGCTCTGATTGCACCTATTCAAATTGTAGAAGAACGCACCGTTGGCCCTAGTTTAGGTCAAGAGAACATCGATGCTGGTTTTAACGCAGTAATGCTAGGTTTTGCTTTAGTACTTATTTTCATGCTGTTCTATTACAAAAAGTTTGGCATGGTAGCAAACGTAGCACTAGCCGCGAACTTAGTGTTGATTATTGGTGTTATGTCCATGATACCAGGTGCAACGCTTACCTTACCTGGTATAGCCGGTATTGTATTGACCGTTGGTATGGCTGTTGATGCGAACGTTCTTATCTTTGAGCGAATTCGCGAAGAAGTACGTGCAGGTCGCAGTCCTCAACAAGCAATTCACCATGGTTATGACAGCGCATTTTCGACTATTGCCGATGCGAACATCACGACGTTTATTGCTGCGGTTATCTTATTTGCCGTAGGTACAGGTCCTGTTAAAGGCTTTGCAATTACGTTAGCGATTGGTATTGCCACATCAATGTTTACTGCCATCGTGGGGACACGTGCCATTGTAAATGGTATTTGGGGCGGTAAGAAAATTGATAAGCTTTCGATTTAATTGGCGGACGGAAACATGCAAATATTAAACTTAGATAAAACCATTAATTTTATGAATATCCGCCGCTTTACCGGTGCGATTTCTATATTGTTAATTATTGCTTCATTAGCGTCTTTTGCTATCAAAGGATTAAATTGGGGTCTGGACTTCACAGGCGGAAGCTTAATTGAAGTATCATTTGATCAAAGCGCAGACTTAAAGAAGATTCGTGGTGTCCTAGCTGAAGAAGGGTTTGCTGATGCGACCGTTCAAAACTTTGGCTCAAGTCGAGACGTTTTAATTCGCTTAGCACCAAGAAAGCGTAATTCAGATGAATCGAACGGTGAGAAGATCACGGCCGCTATGATTGGTGATAGCATCATGGCTGCCTTGGTTGAAATGGACTCGTCCGCTACTAAACGTCGAATCGAATTCGTTGGTCCTAGTGTAGGTGACGAGCTTCGTGAACAAGGCGGTCTTGCGATGCTAACGGCACTAATCTGTATATTGATATACGTCGCGCTTCGCTTCGAATATCGATTTGCACTTGGCTCTGTATCAGCACTAGGTCATGACGTTATTATCACGTTGGGCTTGTTTAGCGTGTTAGGGCTAGAGTTTGATTTAACTGTACTAGCGGCAGTGTTAGCGGTCATCGGTTACTCTCTTAACGATACCATTGTTGTATCAGACCGTATCCGTGAGAACTTTAGAAAAATTCGCGATGGCTCTCCAGAAGAAATCATCAACGAGTCTCTAACTCAAACGCTTAACCGTACAATGGTGACGTCAATTACTACAATCTTGGTATTGATTGCATTATTGGTAATGGGTGGAGAGTTGATTAAAGGCTTCGCGACTGCATTATTATTCGGTGTTGTTATTGGTACTTATTCTTCAATCTACGTAGCAAGTTCAATTGCATTGTCGTTAGGTATTAGTAAAGAAGACTTAATGCCGACAGTAGTTGAGAAAGAAGGTGAAGACCAAGATCAACTTATGCCATAAAGCACTAACTTAAAGCTACCACTGTTTAGTCAGTGGTGGCTTAATTTAGACAAGTGTCTAGTGAAGCATATAAGTGTCAAAGTCATAAGAGTTAGCTCAATCGACAGATATAAAAAAAGCGCCCTGAGGCGCTTTTTTTATATACTTTCCGGCATCCTATTGACCAAATCCTTCAGTCTATGTTCCTTCGGCATCCCGCAGTCAATTCCTTCGACGTCCTGCTCCCTGTAATCCCAAAACTCCTTTTTAAAGCTCCATGCTGTCCCAATAGTCCTTTGCGCATCCTACGCTTCCGTTCCTTTTGTTCCTAGCGTCCTGCTATCCTTGTTCCATCCCTTTGTTCAGCTCCTGCCTTCCTAACTTATGTCCCTAATCGCATCCAGCGTGTCCATTCCCTGTGTGTTAAATCATTTAACACTCTCGTCGTTAAGTGAGTTCAATATTAAAGGGAATTCGAAAGAGAAGAATAATCAGGATCAAAAAAAGTTTATGGATTACGAAATGAAACATTCGGAAAAATACCAAAAAGTCTTTTAAAACAGTCTCTTAGTCTTTTTTTGTAAGGGAAATACCTATATATTTAGGTAAAGTCTGTACTGATTGTGGGATATATCTCACAAGGTGGTGGGAACAAAGACTATTTGTTCTATAATGGAGCATATAATCTGTTTATTAATACGCCAAAACCTTAGGGACAGTTCATTATGGATGTCGATTTTGTATACGATACTGATAACAAAACCCATATTATCGAATTTGATGGCGAACACAAGGCGCTGGAAAATTTTCTCAATACCGAATTTTCTGCGACTCGAAAGGATACTAAAGACCTTGCAGAGCTGATCAAGTTATTGGAGTCTCCTCGTGGAACACATATATTCTCTGAATGGACAATTAGCTTTGATGAGCACGAAGTTGTCATTGCAAACAATACAAAGCAAAAGCCAGGGGCTATAGAAAGCTTGAGTGATACCTTTGGTTCAGAACTAAATGAGATGACGTGGGAATATGAATATGCCTGCGGTAAATTAGACCTTACCGCAGTATTATTAGATTGGTTCGACTTTATAAAAGAATCTTAGGTTGAAAAAGTTATTCTTGATAAAAAGCAATTGCTTTTGTCAGAGCTCGTCGCTCAGAGTCATCCATAGGATCAAACTGAATTCCGGCTAACACATGTTCTCCTTGCTCTTGTTGCCATGCCAATTTACCGGACAAAATCAAAGGTTGTTGCTCTCGGTAGGCCGTAAGGTCATTACAAGGTAATTTCAACTCGACAGTCATCGCTTCTAATGGCGCAATATCTGGAATTGGTTGAGTGAGTAATATACCAAGCCCCGATTCACTTAAATCTTTAGACAAACCGTTTAGCTCACCAAACGCACCTTTGATGCTCACTAAGTTATGACTAGCGATACGTGGCTTTTTGCGCTTGCAGGCTTGAGTGTGTTGGTTTGTGAAGGACGCCTTTTGTGCCTCTTTATCAATTATTAACCCGGATAGTTGAGAATTTAAGTTTTGGGTCAAATTATTGAGTGAGGTTGAAATATTCGAAGAATTACTGATCTTTTTACTGTTGTTAGCAATCGTCTTAAATAACGCCTTCAATAAACCGTTTAGCTGGTTGAACGATTGAATCTGTTGCTGAACCGATTGTTCGATTTTCTGGTTTAATTCTGATGTATCAATGATATCGGCCTGCATGGTTTGAACCGTTTCAGCGGTTTGGGTAATTTGGCTTTGACTTTGATTGATATTCTCAACTAAATGTCCCATAGACGACTGTGCATTGGTGACCTTGTGTTGAAGTTCGTCAAGAATATTCGTAATTTGCTCAGCTGAGTCTTGTGAGCGAACCGCCAAGCCGCGAACCTCATCGGCGACAACCGCAAAGCCTTTACCCTGTTCACCTGCCCGAGCGGCTTCAATAGCTGCGTTTAGTGCCAGTAAGTTAGTTTGCGATGCAATATCTTTAATTGTGGCCAAAATAGAATTGATGTTACGACTAAACTCCACAATTTCTTCAACTTGTGCGGAGGTTTGGCCAATATTGTCTGAGACTTGGGTTAAGGTATTCACAGATTCTGTCAGAGATTGGAAACTTCTGTTCGCCTGTTGTTCAGCAGCCAGCGAGCGCTGATTGGCATTTTGTGCAATATCTTCTACTTGCTCAGCGACTTGATGAACTTTCTCAGTCGCGCTGTTTATTTCTGACTCTTTAGCCTTTTCGGTCTCACTCATGGCTTCTATTTCTTGCGAAATAGACGCAATTTGAAATGCGCTTTGGCCCATGTGTTTGGTCGAGTGCTCTACATCATTGAGGATGGCGTTGAGCTTGTTGAGCATTAAGTTGAATCGGCGCTCTAATTCACCAATTTCATCCTTTGACGTTACCTCGACCGTTTGGGTTAAGTCGCCATGTTCAACTGCTTCTAAAGAGCGAACGAGTTTGAGGATTGGCTCAACAAATAGCTGGGCCACTAACATTATGACAAAAAACTGTAAGCCAAACTGCAGTAGTGAGTCCCAAATAGAACCAATATAGAAATCGCTAAGTTGGCTATTTAGGGCCTGAATAAGTACAGGGTCATCAGTGGATTTGGAAACTATTGAAATGAGGTTTTCTAGCTCATTAGAGGCAATAATGCGGTTATAAACGGTGGTGATCATGGCGATAGCCATAAAGCCAATTTGTAACTTCCACCTAAGGCTTAACTTCAACCAAAATGTATTCATTCTTATTCTTATTTTTTTTATTATTATTGATATAGATATGTGCGCCGAATTTACATTAACAACGTTTACTATGGCCGCTACTTGGCGGTTATATTTTGTTTAATTATTGTCGGCGATAGATGAGATTACTTTAATTTAGGCGCAAAAACCAAACAAAAAGACATAAAAAAAGCGAGTACGAAACTCGCTTTTTTAAAATATGTCACACTATTCTTAGTTGAGCCTAATTGAGAAACGCTTCAACTTGTTTTTAGTATTTGATATTACAGAACGTTGACTGTCAGACCTTTGGTTTAGTGGCTGTGGCCACAACCACCTTCAGAGTGCGCATGACCGTGTGCGATTTCATCTTCCGTTGCCGTACGAACGTCCAAAATCTCAACGTCAAATTTTAAATCAACACCAGCGAGAGGGTGGTTACCATCTACTGTGACTGATTCGTCATCTTTATCGATTACAATAACGGTTTGTTCGCCATTGTCTGTAGTTGCACGTAATTGCATACCCACTTCTACATCAAAGTCAGCAAACATCTCGTTACCGATTTGTTGTACAAGACCATCATGACGTGGGCCATATGCATTTTCAGCGTCAACCGATACTTCAAACGTATCGCCTTTTTCGTGCTCTAATAACGCGCTTTCTAAGCCTTCAATCAGAAAGTTTGAGCCTTGTAATACGACTAATGGCTCACTGTCGTATGAGCTGTCAATTAAATTGTCTTCTTTGTCTTTTACCGCGTAATGCATAGTGACAACGGTGTTCTTTGCGATTTTCATAAGGATCCTTAATCTTGATCTAGTGAATAGGGAAGAGGTAATAAACGAGCACGTTGTTCACTCTGTGGTTCAATATATATCGTTTGTTTTAAGTCTGTATCGTTAGGTAATACAGCTTGGAATACAGTTGTGCCGTTCTGTGCTTGCGAAAGTAACACTTTACCCGACTTTCTGTAGTTACCGTTCATTTCGATGTAAACATCATGGCCTGGTTCCAATGCTATTTCTTCATCTAATTCAGCAATAAATAAGGCACGTTTGTTTTTACCCAAGTAGCGCATTCGAGCAACCATCTCTTGGCCCATATAACAGCCTTTGTTAAATGAGATGTAGTTAAGCGCTTGGAGGTTCATCATTTGCGGCACGTATTCGCCGACCAAATCTCCAAATAAGTGAGCACGACCTGTTTTGATTTCATTTTGCCACCAAACGTTGTGCTCATTTGAGTCCGTTTCTAAAGCACCTTCTTTTGCTTGTTTGGCTAAGATGAGGAAATGGTTTGGCGCGAGTTCAAGACATACGTCTTGTTCTGATGTTGCGGCGTTCGCCCCATAAATGTGCCAGTTCGCTGTGTCATCTGTGATGTCGGTTTTTGAAAATACTGCGTATTTGTTTAACTCTGCTAAAGATTGAGCGGCGCTGTCTGCCACCATAACCAAGAAAATATCACCGTCTTGTTCAAACGAAACAAATGCAGACCAAGCTTTACCTTTCGCGTTGCAATGAGCTCCGCCAAGAAATTGATTGTCTTTAATTGCATTGACGTCGCAGGTAACCTGTCCTTGTAAAAAGGAGTGGCTCTGTTCACCGGTCAATTTGATCACATTAAATTCTGGTAATCTTACTAGCTTTGTCATATCTCAAACTTTTTGGGTAATTTAATCTTCTTTATGGGGTTATTGTACTAAAGAACAAGGGGGATTTGCAGAAGATTCAAAAAAGAGTGATTCAATTTTCTGTTTCAAATGTATAATCAGATTATTAAGAAAAAAACGCCTTAGTAGCCATTAGTTAGTAGTCGCTAGTAAGGCATGATAGTTAGGAATGAAAAGCATTATGGCAGACAGCAAAGCACAGGTTGTGTACGTTGACGTAAGTGGTACTAAGTTTCAATTGGACTCCAAACCAAAGTTAAAGTGGGCATGTCGACGCGGTATGCTAGAGCTTGATGTATTGTTTGAACCATTTGTAGATGAAGCGTACGACGCTTTGGCAGATAGTGACAAAGTCGCGTTTCAAAAATTACTTGCCTGTGAAGATCCTGATTTGTTCGCTTGGTTCATGGGACACAAAGAGTGTGAAGATCCAGAGTTAAATCGCATCGTCCAGATAATTCTGAACCGAGTCAAAGTTTCTTAATCCCGAAGAGCCGCTACCATGTAATAAATGTAGCGGCTTTTTTTATGGGACTTCTGTGATATTTTCAGTTATCAAATCGACGTCAGGGGGCAATACTGACTCAACCCAAGTTGCCATTGACCCACGTATTCTCCTCGCCATTGATCCCAATTCTACCTTTCGCTGGGGTTATCTATTATCTCTGTTATTGGCAGTTGTTTGGTGTTTACACCGTTTTTATTTGGCTCCTGTTGGTTATTTTCCAGAAAAGTTTTGGTTGTGTTTAGGGGTACTCACCACGTGGTTAGGCTATGTTGAGTGGCTTAATAACCAGTCTGTGTTAAAACTGCGGACTTGTCTCAAAAAGAACAAAGTAAAAGGCTGTCAAAATTACGATTATTGCGATAGCCATGAAAGAAGTGTGTATAACAATAACGACAAGCCGACGGCCGTGTATTTGTGCAATCCCAGTTTCGACTTTGGCTGGATAATCTTGATTAAAATACAAACAAAAAAACGAAGAAAGCGTAAATTGCAAAGTAGCGTAGCACTGAGTTCAAGTAAAAAGAGCTCTGAATCTGAGAGCACTATCCAAGCTCACTGGTTAATGTTGTTTCCAGATCAAGTGCGTGTGTCAGTATGGCGTCGTTTGATTTGGCAAATCAAAGTGCTAAATCAACAGGCCTGATTATTATCAGGCCTTTGCTGGTACCGGTTTTAGAATAATCACGTAATGATTAACAGAGACTATTTCGTCAGTATTGTGGGAGACGTTTTTGACAGAGTATCGGGATAATCCACTGTGTAGTGCAAACCTCGACTTTCTTTGCGTGACAATGCGCTTTGCACGATAAGCTGCGCAACTTGAACCAAGTTTCTCAATTCGAGCAAATTATTACTTACTCTAAAAGAGGCATAAAACTCATCTGTTTCTTGTTTAATTAGCTCGATTCTTTTTAGCGCTTTGGTTAAACGTCGATCAGAACGCACAATACCAACATAGTCCCACATCAAAAGTCGTAACTCATGCCAGTTATGACTAATAAGGATGTCCTCTTCAGAAGTAGTGACGAGGCTTTCATCCCAGCTAGGAATATCGCGTGGCGCTGGTTGCGTGGCCAATTTATTCAATATTTGCTTGGCTGCACCTTGAGCAAATACGATGCACTCTAAGAGGCTATTACTCGCCATTCGGTTGGCACCGTGTAAGCCTGTGTATGCGACTTCACCTATCGCAAATAGGTTGGCTATATCTGTTTGTCCATTTAAATCTGTCATGACACCGCCACAAGTATAATGAGCGGCTGGCACGACAGGGATTTGTTCCTTGGTGATATCAATGCCAACTTTCAAACAAGCTGCATAAATAGTGGGGAAGTGATCTAAGATAAAGTCTTCGTCTTTGTGGGTAATGTCCAAAAACATGCAATCTGCACCAAGACGTTTCATTTCAAAGTCGATAGCACGAGCAACGATGTCTCGAGGGGCCAATTCTTCTCTTGCATCAAAATCGGGCATGAAGCGTGTGCCATCAGGTCGGCGCAATTTGGCACCTTCACCTCTTAACGCTTCGGAGATTAAAAAGTTTTGTGCTTTTTCATGATAAAGGCTAGTTGGATGGAACTGATTAAACTCCATGTTCGCCACTCGACAGCCAGCACGCCACGCCATGGCAATTCCGTCGCCGCTGGCAATATCTGGATTAGAAGTATATTGATATACTTTACTTGCACCGCCCGTTGCCAGCGCAATAAATTTGGCGGTTATCGTCTCAACGCGTTCTAGATTACGGTTCCACACATATGCGCCATTGACACTCTGATTATTTGCAGAGTGATTGGTACCTTCAACTTGGTCTTTAGTCACTAGATCTAAGGCATTAAACCGCTCAAACAATCGGATGTTAGGGTGTGATTTAACTTTGTCCAGAAGCGTGGTTTGAACCGCTTTACCTGTCGCATCTGCAGCGTGGAGAATTCGTCTATGACTATGACCACCTTCACGAGTTAAGTGATATTTAGATGCTCCATCGGGCGTGGTAATTTGATCAAACGGCACACCTTGTTGAATTAACCACTCCATTGATGATTTCGCGTGTGTCGCTGTATACTGGACGGCTTCTTCGTCGCACAGCATTGCCCCAGCGACTAAAGTGTCTTGAACATGGGACTCAATACTGTCGTTTTCATCAAAAACCGCTGCGATTCCACCTTGAGCGTACAAAGTAGAACCTTCTTTAAGTTCTGATTTACTGACGACGATGACATTGGCTTTGTCAGCAATACTTAAAGCTAATGTAAGGCCCGCAGCGCCACTACCTATGACTAAGCAGTCTGTCGCATGTTGACTCGGCCATTCTGATTGACCTTTTAAACTTGGGTTAGAGTCGCAGTCAGACATAGAGGACTGTTCAGAATCTAATGAAAAATTAGGAGATTGGTTGTGCTCTGATTGTAAAGCATCTGAGTTCGACATTTAAATTTACCAAGTTAATCTGTGTGTTATGTTCAGTTAAAGGACATATGTTGACGTATAGGGAAACGGACAAAGTTTCACAAATGACGGTTTTACGTCTATTTTATAAAAAAAATCAAAATAATTAGAACTTTTTATAATCGGTGCAGTCATAAAGACAGCAAAACGCGATATTAGCAGACTTTAGTCGCTAGCTAAAAGCAGGAGTAGTAGCTCTGATGAGCGAGCAGAGTAAAGATTTAGGATTAGTAAGAAAAGCCCAAGCGGGTGACAAAGCGGCATTTGATTTGCTAGTAAGAAAATATCAGAACAAGGTGATTAGTCTTGTGTCTCGATATTTGGGCAATAACGGCGATGTTCAAGACGTCGCTCAAGATGCGTTTATTAAAGCTTATACCGCACTACCGGGTTTTCGTGGTGAAGCGGCGTTTTATACTTGGCTGTATAGAATTGCTGTTAACAGTGCCAAGAATTACTTAATGGCAAAAGGACGTCGCCCTGCCAATGTAGATGTCGACGCCGAAGAAGCTGAGTATTACGAAACCAGTGATGCGTTGCGCGAAAATGCTTCGCCAGAGCGCTTAGCATTAACAGAAGAAATAAAAAAAGTGATTTTCGATACCATCGAACAACTACCGGAAGAGTTGCGTGTGGCGATTCAACTTAGGGAAATCGATGGGATGAGTTACGAAGAAATAGCGACTGCAATGGGGTGCCCTATCGGTACAGTGCGCTCTCGGATATTCCGAGCGCGAGACGCCATAGATGCAAAGTTACAGCCGCTTTTAGAGAACCGTTAAATGGAGCCATTCGCAGTATGACGAATAATTATCAAGAACCATTGTCCGCTTTATTAGATGACGAGCTAACCGACAAGGAACTGGCAGACGTTTTATCTGAAGTGGAACAAGACGCAAACAAAAACTCACAGTTTAGTCGTTACGCGTTGATCGGTGATGTATTGAGAAAAGAGCAAGAACTTGTTGTTGATGACAGTTTTGCCGCGTCTATTTCAGATGCAGTGGCTAACATAGATATTTCCAGCCAAACTCAACAAGTAGAGTCAGTTACAAATGCAAGCAACGACGAAACGTCAGCTAGCCAAGTTATATCTGATGCGGAAAACGTAAGTTCGATAGCATCTCACCCTCACTGGGGTAAGAGATTGGCAGGGTCAGTGGCCGCTTTCACTACTTCTCAATTAGGAAAAGGGGCTGCTCAGTTTGCCATTGCCGCGTCCGTTGCCTTAGTGGCAGTATTTGGGGTTAGTAATATGCAAGTCTCAGAAACCGAGCGTATGTCATCACCAGTATTAAATACGGTTCCGATTGTGCAAGACTTTAAGCCGGTTTCACTTGATGGTAATCAGAAAAAGCCAACGGCTAATCAGGTGACACAGTCACGCATCAATGCGTTGATGGCGGACCACAATCAGCAGATCAGAGCCGCTGAAGAGCTAACAGAAACTGAAGAAAATAAAGACGACAACCAAGGTAATTAATCACCACAATTAAATGCCGACGGTAAACAACGTTAAAAGCGCAGCGCCTGTGATATTATTGGTTTTCAATATCGCGGGCGTTTTTGTTTTAATAACAGAGCTCATGGAATGTAGATTTTCAACCGCGCGAGTTTAAGTGACAAAGGACAAGACAAGCACATGAAAGTAGTGACCTCAGAATTGCTATATAAACCAAATTGCAGTGACATTAATAACACGCTATTTAGCAAAGCAAAGGTGTTCGTTTTAATGCTTGTCATTATAGTAACGGGCATGCCGAATGCTTTTGCCGTAACGCAACAAAGCGATGCCTTCGAGCCTTCTGCTCGTATTACTGAAATGTCGACACCCGATCCTAAATCTGACCAACTGTCTAGTATAGCGAGTGATCAAACCCTCCTTACTTCTGCCGAAAAAAATGTCGACTTATCTAAAGGTGTAGAGAAAATAAATGCGGCGTTTTGGCTGAGAAAGCTAAGAACTGCACTGCGTGAAGGGCAATTTGAAGCCGGTATCGTAAGACAAAAAGGTGAAAATACAGAGTCTTACAAATGGTTACATGGTGTTGTTGAGGTAGAGCAAGAATCAGGAGAATTACAAGCCGTTGAAGTAGAGCAAGTTTCACAATTAGTTGGTGGTGTGGGCACTATGATCCGCCGCGATAATACCATTGCTTTATTTGACTCAAACAATGAGCCTTATGCGGTCAATGGCAATAGCATCCGCAATTTTATTCCACCGATTTTTTACCGAGATGCTGGAGAACTAATTGATAGCTACCAATTTGTCTTGGTCAGTAAAAGCCAAATCGCTGGTCGTTCGGCTCAATTGATTCGTATCGAGTCTATAAAGCGTCAAACCTACAACTATTGGATGTGGATTGATGTAGATAGCGGTTTACCACTGAGAATGTTGTACGTTGATGACAGCGGCGATGTGGTTGAACAAATTATTATGACTCACTTATCGATTTATAATGCTCCTACCGCAGACATGGAAAAATTGGCCAAAATGTCATTACCAAATGCACCTATGGCAGTTGCCGCTACGCAACAAGCGAACAATTGGGAGGTGTCATACTTACCTAAAGGGTTTGAGTTAATTAAAAGTGATCGGCACCACGTTTCTATTAGTCGAGAAGTATCTGACTACTTTTTATTTAGCGACGGGTTGGTAGAGTTTTCTATTTATGTGCAACGACCATTAGATAACTTCACAAGCCCGGTTGTATTGACCGATGGCGCGACGTCTTTTGTAATGATTCACGCCGATAGTATTGATGTCACCGTCGTTGGCACTATACCTCCTAAGACAGCTTATGCCATTGCTCAAGGTGTACAGGCAAAGTAAGGCGTCGGACAAGGACATCAAAAAAGGTGTTATGAATTTAAAGCACAATGTAAAATCAGACATGACAGTCAATACTGTGACAAAGTTGGTGGTTGAGTGATTAAAGAAATCGGCGTTGTCGTTCAGCGCGAAGACGAATACATATGGGTTGAAACCGCAATCAAATCGACCTGTTCGACTTGTGCTGCCAAGTCAAATTGTGGCACCAATAGTGTTGCAGAAGCGTTTGCGGGCAAATCCGTCATTAATAAAGTAAAAAACACACTTGGCGCCGAAGTGGACGACCAAGTTGAGATTGGCATACCAGAGGACAGTCTCGTGCAAGGTGCTTTCTGGGTGTATATCTTACCTATTTTGACTGCTTTAATTGCTTGTATGTTGGCTGAATATTGGCTCAGTCAATTTATCGTTGCGGGAGAGTGGCTTGTCATTTTATTTACTCTTCTAGGTGGCGCGTTGGGCTTTGTTATTGCTAATAAAAAGCTTGCGACACCCGACAGCGACAAATATCAACCGCAATTACTAACTGTCCTTCCACAAACGATTGCCGTTACACGCGTCTAATTTCCAACTAAAATAAACGTAAAGTGGTGGAGTGCATACGCAATTACGTGTAAAATTGCGGCCTTTTTACGCATTCTGTGTTTTTATCTTTTGAGGTTTTCCTTTGGAAAAAGCTACGATCAACAAAAATATACGTAATTTCAGTATTATTGCCCACATTGACCACGGTAAATCGACGTTATCAGACCGTTTAATCCAATACTGTGAAGGATTAACTGACCGTGAAATGAAAGCTCAGGTTTTGGACTCGATGGATATCGAGCGTGAGCGTGGCATCACCATCAAAGCGCAAAGTGTAACGTTAAACTACACAGCCAAAGACGGCGAAACGTATCAATTAAATTTCATCGACACGCCAGGGCACGTTGACTTTACTTATGAAGTTTCTCGTTCATTGGCCGCTTGTGAAGGCGCACTATTAGTCGTTGACGCAGGTCAAGGTGTAGAAGCACAGACAGTTGCCAACTGTTACACCGCAATCGAAATGGATTTAGAAGTACGTCCAATTCTAAACAAAATCGACTTACCACAAGCCGATCCAGAGCGCGTTTCAGAAGAAATCGAAGATATCGTAGGTATCGATGCTGTAGATGCGGTTCAATGTTCTGCTAAGACGGGCATTGGTATTGAAGATGTACTTGAAGACATCGTTAAAAATGTCCCAGGCCCAGAAGGTGATCCTGATGCGCCAGTTCAAGCCTTGATCATTGACTCTTGGTTTGACCCATATCAGGGGGTTGTTTCATTGGTTCGTATTAAGCACGGTCAATTGAAAAAAGGCGACAAGATTAAAGTTATGTCGACGGGCGAGTCTCACATCATCGACAAAATTGGTATTTTCACTCCAAAACAAACCGACACTGGTATTTTAAGAACGGGTGAAGTTGGTTTTGTTATTTCTGGTATCAAAGACATTTTAGGTGCGCCAGTAGGTGATACCTTAACAACGACTGTTAATGCCGCTCAAGAGCCGCTTCCAGGTTTCCAACAAATCAAACCACAAGTATATGCTGGTGTATTCCCGGTTAGCTCTGATGACTATGAAGCGTTTCGCGATGCACTTGGCAAACTGAGCCTTAACGACGCGTCTTTATTCTACGAGCCAGAGAGTTCGACGGCACTAGGTTTAGGTTTCCGTTGTGGCTTCTTGGGTATGCTCCACATGGAGATCATTCAAGAACGTCTAGAACGTGAATATGACTTAGATTTGATCACAACAGCACCGACGGTAAATTACGAAGTAATGACTAAAAAAGGTGAATTACTGAGTATTGATAGCCCTTCAGAGTTACCTGCTGTTGGAGATATTGACGAAATTAGGGAACCAATTTGTAAAGCAGACATCTTAGTACCACAGGAGTACTTAGGTAACGTTATTACACTTTGTGTTGAAAAACGCGGCGTACAAACCGCAATGAGCTACCATGGTAAGCAAGTTGCAGTTAGTTATGACTTACCAATGGCTGAGGTTGTGATGGACTTTTTTGACCGTCTAAAATCAACGAGTCGTGGTTTTGCATCACTCGATTACAATTTCACTCGTTTCCAAGAAGCTGACATGGTTCGTGTTGATATTCTTCTAAACGGTGAACGTGTTGATGCATTAGCGATGATTTGTCACCGTGACTTTGCTCAAGGCCGTGGTCGCGAATTAGCGGAAAAACTGAAAGAGCTAATTCCACGTCAAATGTTTGATATCGCTATCCAAGCGGTTATCGGTGTTCACGTAATTGCTCGTACTACGGTTAAACAATTACGTAAAAACGTTATCGCTAAGTGTTACGGTGGTGACGTATCTCGTAAGAAAAAACTCCTTCAGAAACAGAAAGAAGGTAAGAAGCGTATGAAACAAGTCGGTAATGTTGAGTTACCACAAGACGCCTTCTTAGCTATCTTGAAAGTAGGCAAGTAACGCCGGATAGGTATAGTTTTAAACAGGAAGAAGAAAGTATGGCAGGATATTTCGCAGTCTTTTTAGTGGTATTTACCCTAGCAATGGGCTTAATTTGGTTAATTGATGCCAAGTTATACGCACCGGCCAGACGTGAAAAAATTGCACAGGTACAAGCAGCCGCTGGTGGCGCTGTGCTTGCGGAAGAAGAGTTAGAAAAAATTGCGCCTCAGCCTGTTTGGGCCGAAACAGCGCAGTCTATTTTTCCGATTCTTGCCCTAATCACGTTATTTCGTTCTTTCCTGTTTGAGCCGTTTCAAATTCCGACGGGCTCAATGATGCCAACCATGTTGGTGGGTGATTTCATATTAGTGCAAAAGTACTCATATGGTGTTCACGATCCGATTTGGCGTACTGAACTCATTGAAACGGGTGAACCTGAGCGTGGTGATATCGCGGTATTTAAATACCCACTTGATGAGCGTTTAGATTACATCAAGCGCGTAGTCGGTGTACCAGGTGACCGCGTTATATATCGCAACAAACAGTTTTTTATCCAACCAAGTTGTGAACGTCAACCTGACAATTGCGACAAGCTAGCACCAGTCGAGCTAAGTAAAGTGGCGCAAGGTGAATTTGAAATGATGGGTATTCCTCTCATCACTGCAAAGGAGCAATTGGGCGACGTTGAGCACGATGTGTTGATTAACCCGGCTTATCCGGACATGGCAAACCGCTTCTATTCACAACCGGGCACACGTCAAGGCGAGTGGGTTGTTCCTGAAGGTTATTACTTTATGATTGGTGATAACCGCGACAACAGTACAGACAGTCGTTTTTGGGGTTTTGTTAGTGAAGAGCAAATGGTGGGTAAAGCCGTATTTATTTGGATGAGCTTTGTCTTTAACGAAGGCAAAATCAGCTGGTTACCAAACTGGGTTCCAGTCGATATTCGATTTTCTCGTTTAGGCAGTGTTCAGTAATGACATTGCCAACTCATCATTGTGATGAGTGAACACTTTTATAGATTAGAGTAAGCATTGATCAAAAAAGATTATAAACAATTAGGTAAAAAACTCGGTTATCAATTTAACGACGAGTCTTTATTAAAACAAGCGCTGACTCACCGCAGTGCGAAGGGCGCTCATAACGAGCGCCTTGAATTTATCGGTGACTCTCTGCTCGGTATGTTTGTTGCCGAAGCTCTATATTTTAACTTCCCGAAAGCGAATGAAGGCGAGCTTACTCGTATGCGTTCGCAAATTGTTCGCGGTCAAACCTTGACCGTTATCGCCAAGGAATTCGAATTGAGCAACTGGCTCGTTTTGGGACCTGGTGAAATGAAGAGCGGTGGATTTAGACGTGACTCTATTTTGGAGGACGCCGTCGAAGCCATTATAGGCGCCGTTTATTTGGACTCTGATATCAACCAATGCAAAGATTTTGTTCTAGGCTTAGTAAAAGAGCACTTGGCAAACGTTGATCCTTCCACAGCGTTAAAAGATCCAAAAACGCAGTTACAAGAGTGGTTGCAGTCGAGACAACGACCATTGCCAGTCTATGAAGTAGTTGAAACCACAGGACAAGCACACAACCAAATGTTTACGGTTGAGTGTCAGTTAGACAGTGGTGAGTCAGTCTTAGCTCAAGGAACAAGTCGCCGCAAAGCAGAGCAAGCAGCAGCCAGAAAAGCATTAGAGGTAGTTAAATCATGAGTAAACCAGAACAAAGCCAAGCAGAATTAGACGCGTTATTAAATAATTTGAATAACCGCGCTGATTTATCACAAACCAAAAAGTGTGGTCTGGTTGCAATCGTTGGTCGTCCAAACGTGGGTAAGTCTACGTTAATGAACCACATTCTTGAGCAAAAAATCAGTATTACATCGAAAAAGCCACAAACCACACGTCATCGTATTTTAGGCATTCATACTGAAGAAAATGAACAAATTGTATATGTCGACACGCCAGGACTACACAAAGAAGAAAAGCGTGCGATCAACAAGCTGATGAACCGCGCTGCATCTAGTGCTTTAGGTGATGTTGAGGTAGTTTTGTTTGTGGTTGAAGCACTTAAATGGACAGAAGACGATGAAATGGTATTGACCAAAATTCGTCGTTCGAAAAAACCAGTGCTTCTACTTATCAACAAGGTCGACATGATCAAGGACAAAGAAACCTTGATGCCATATCTTCAAGAGATTTCCGCCAAGCATAACTTTGAAGAGATCATTCCTATCTCGGCCGAAAAAGGCACAAACGTAGAGCCAATCAAAGAAGCGGTTCGCGGTTACTTACCTGAAAACCCATTTTTCTTCCCAGAAGACCATGTAACTGACCGTTCGTCTCGTTTTATGGCGGCGGAAATTGTTCGTGAAAAGCTAATGCGTTTCATGGGTGAAGAACTACCATATTCAGCAACCGTTGAAATTGAACAGTTCAAGTGGGATGAGAAAATCTGGCGCATCAATGCCTTGATCCTCGTTGAACGCGAAGGCCAAAAGAAAATGGTGATTGGTAAAAAAGGCGAAAAGCTTAAGATCATCGGTCGCGATGCGCGTCAAGACTTAGAGCGTTTGTTAGAAGAGAAAGTCTACCTTGAGCTTTGGGTTAAAGTGAAAAGTGGTTGGGCAGACGACGAACGTGCACTGCGTTCATTAGGTTACTCAGAAGACTAATCAGTAGCGGGCTAAGTATGGCAAAGGAACTGGAGTACGCGCCCGCATTTATACTGCATTCACGAGCGTTCAAAGAAAATCAACTCTTGCTCGAAGTACTTGTAGCGGGCGAGGGGCGAATGTCTATCGTTGGTTACAAAGGTAGCAAAAAAAACACCGCCAAAACCGCTATGTTTCGGCCATTTCGTCCCCTTATTATTCAATTCAAAAAAGCCTCAGGTTTACGCTCTCTCAAAACCGTTGACGATAATCAAGCACTCGCTAGACAACTCTCCGAGTTAAAAGGTAAGGCACTTTTTTGTGGGTTTTATATTAACGAACTTATTTGTCGACTGTGTAAAGCCGATGAAGACTACCCTGAGCTTTATCCACTTTATGTTTACGTCATTAAACAGCTGGCGAATAATGAAGAGAGTCAACACATTGAATGGGTGCTGAGGCAATTTGAGTATCGGTTAATTGGAATGTTGGGTTATGGCATCAGTTTTACTCACGAGTGCGAGCAAGGTGTGGCCATTGCCGAAGATGCTCATTACGAATTACGCCCGGATAGAGGTTTTTGTTTAAGTTCGGCGAAACCAAACAGCATCTTAGGCAAACATCTATTAGACTTAGCGACAAAGTTAGAAGCGTCACTAGAGGTTAATGAACCTAAAACGGATGTAGACGTAGAAACAGAAAAACACTGCTTACGCGTAGCTAAGGGAATCATGCGACAATGCTTGCATATTCATTTGGGTGACAAACCGTTAAAATCACGTGAGCTATTTAGAAAGTAGATTTTATAGCCCTTTATAAAGCGTAAAGACAAACTTATTTTTGAGTGACAACGTATGCTTGGTCATTCAGTCAAAAGAAACATTGGAGACATCATGAGCGAGATTCATTTAGGCGTTAACATCGATCATATCGCAACGTTACGTCAAGCCCGAGGTACGACTTACCCAGATCCAATTCACGCTGCCGCAGTCGCTGAGCACGCTGGTGCAAGTGGCATTACCATTCATTTACGTGAAGACCGTCGTCATATTCAAGACCGCGACGTGTATACACTAGCCGAAACGATTCAGACTCGCATGAATTTGGAGATGGCGGTAACTGAAGAAATGATCGCAATCGCTGCAAAAGTAAAACCACCATTTGTTTGTCTAGTACCAGAAAAGCGTGAAGAGCTAACAACAGAAGGTGGCCTTGATGTTAAAGGTCAGTTTGAAAAAGTGAAAGACGCGGTGGAGCGTTTGGCAGCGATTGGCTCTAAAGTATCTTTGTTCATTGATGCGGACGAGGCACAAATCAAAGCCGCGGCTGATACAGGCGCTCCTTACATAGAAATTCACACAGGTCACTACGCCGAAGCGCAGAGTGATGAAGAAATCAAAGCCGAGTTGGAACGCATTCAACACGGTGTCGCTTTTGCGACGCAACAGGGTCTTATCGTTAATGCTGGTCATGGTTTGCATTATCACAACGTAAAACCGATTGCGGCGATTCCTGATATTTATGAATTAAACATTGGTCACGCTATTATTGCTCGTGCCGCAATGGACGGATTAGACAAAGCCGTAAGAGACATGAAAACGCTTATGAACGAAGCGCGTCAAGGTATCTAATCATGCCAGTGTTAGGTCTAGGGACAGACATTGTCGAGATTGACAGAGTGACGAAAGCGGTCGAGAAATCAGACCGCTTAGCTGAACGAGTGTTAACTGATGTCGAGTTTGTTCGTTTCAAAAACCACAATCAACCCGATCGCTTTCTTGCTAAGCGCTGGGCAGCCAAAGAAGCGGCGGCCAAGGCATTAGGTCTGGGAATCGGGCGAGGCATTTCTTTTCATCATTTTGAAATTAGCAATGATGAATACGGCGCGCCATTTTTAAGTCTATCTGGTAAAGCTCAAGAAGTCGCCGAGTCCAAAGGCATTGCCACCACACTTGTCTCAATCAGTGACGAGAAAAACATGGCGATGGCCACCGTTGTCATGAGTGACTAGGAAGCGATTGTTCAGCCTAGAATGCTAATGGTTTGATATTGGCTTTTTCTGGGCTTTCTACTGCTTCAGCAAACGCTTCAGCTAATCGCTCTGTTTCATCAAACACTTTGTGCCAGTAGCGGATTCGCGTGCTCGAGTCCATGGTCTCAAAGTCGGTTCTATCTGGTATTTTTCCAAAAGGCAACTGCGCCACAAATTCATCGCTAGGGACTAACATGACTGTCGAGTCATAATGTTTGGGGTTGGCTGTGCGTTTTAGCTTTTTATCAAACCAGCCTGCTTTGGGTTGTTTGTTAAAGTGCGGGTATAAGGTCAAGCCTTCACTTTGCACCTTAAAATCAAAGTGGTAATCAATAATTCCACCATCGCGATACATGCCTTTTGGCGCACCTTTAATATCTGGAATCCCCAACATCACCATTGGGATGGCACCACTTGCTAAGAGCGCCTGATGAAAATTATCGGTCTGTAACGGAACCGTTTGAGTTGAGAATACGCTTGTTTCTGTCAAATCTAGCGGCTCTGGTTGAGTTGAAAATATCACTCGTTGATATTGCTTTGTAAGGTGCTGTCGACCAAAGCTATTTTTGAACATACTTTTTACCAACCCCAATCCTTGTTTTAATTTTTGCTCTTGAGCCACCGAGCCTAAACAACGTGCGGTAATAAAATGGACTTTAAAACGAGGGTTGGTAAGCACTTGCTCAATATTTTCATCAGGTAATATATGCGCTAACAATTGTTGAGCGGCGCGTGTCACGCCTGTTGGTGTTGCATCAAGTGCAAAGTCGGTAGCGGCATATCGGTAGGCGAGCTCAGTGATGGCTTCAACTGGATTTGACTGAGCCAAACAAGAGGCTCGAAACGCACCAGCGGACGAACCTATCAAGTCTAACTGGTTGTCGCTTTTGGCAAAGAATTCACCAAATAAATATTTGTCTAAACCAAAAAGGCTAAACCATTTAGGTCCACCGCTCGCTCCCAAAAATGTTGAAAAGTCTTCGGCGCGAATTCCGTGCTCATTGATGTGTGCTTGTGCGGCTGGTCCAGCGTAAATATCTAACACTCGGTTCCCTTATGGTTTGCTGTGATTAACCTAATGATACCAAACTGTTTACATTTGGTGACAATTTTAAGCCGTAACCTACCGTAAAAATGAGCAATTTTGTCGATTCTAGGATTACTTTTTGAACAAACATCGGGCAGACTAATGCGCACCAAATACCTCAGAGCCAATTTGGTTCGCACTGCTCTAAATCATCAAGGAATAAATAATGATTAAAAAGCTAATAACAACAGGGATTGCGCTGTCGGCGTTGGTCGGTTTATCTGCTCAAGCAGATGAAGGCATGTGGCAACCGCATCAACTTCCTCAGATCAAAGCGCAATTAAAAGCGGCAGGTCTTAAACTAAACCCAGAAAAAATGGCGGACTTAAGTCAATTCCCAATGAACGCCATTGTTAGTCTTGGTGGCTGTTCGGCGTCGTTTTTGTCAGAGCAGGGCTTGGTTGTCACCAATCATCACTGTGCGTATGGCAACATCCAGCACAACTCAAGCGCTGAAAACAACTTATTAGTTAACGGTTTTGTTGCCAAGAGCAAAGACAAAGAGTTAGCGGCAACACCAAATTCACGTATTTATGTGACTGAATCACTGACCAATGTAACCAAAGACATTAAAGGTTCTATTCCAAAAGGTGCCAAAGGTGTTGCTTATTTTGATGCCATTGATAAGCGTGAAAAAGAACTAGTAGCAGAATGTGAAGCATCACAAGACTATCGCTGTAGTGTTTATAGTTTCCACGGTGGGGCCGAGTATTTCCTTATCAAGCAATTAGCGATTCGCGACGTGCGTCTAGTGTATGCGCCGCCTTCAAGCATTGGTAAATTCGGTGGTGATACGGATAACTGGATGTGGCCGCGTCACACAGGTGACTGGTCATTTTATCGCGCGTATGTAGGCCCGAATGGCAAACCAGCTGACTTCTCTGAAGACAACGTTCCATTTAAACCAGACGCATTCTTAAAAGTTAATGCCAATGGGGTAGAAGCCGGTGATTACGTAATGGTATTAGGCTACCCAGGCCGCACAAACCGTTACCGTACGGATGTAGAAGTGAAAAACCAATTCACTAACGTATACCCTCGCTTGAAGCGTTTACAAGAAGAGTATGTTGCGGTTATCAAAGCAAACTCGGAAGAAGGCAGTGACGCACGCATCAAGTATGCAGGTCTAATTGCAGGTTTAGACAACTACTCTAAGAACTACGGTTCTATGATTGAGAGTTATAGCAAAGGCGACATGCTTGAGCGTAAACAACAACTCGCTAAAGATCTTAAAAAATGGATTGATTCTGACCGCTCTCGTAAAGCTAAGTACGGTCAAGCGTTAGATAACTTGAACCAATTGGTGCTTGAATCACAAGAAAACCAAGAAGCAAGAACATTACTTCGCTTGGTTAGTCGTGCCAGCATCATGAGCGCAGCGACCAATCTTTACCGTTTAGCACACGAAAAACAAAAGCCAAACGTAGAACGTGACCGAGGTTTCCAAGAGCGTGATATGCGTCGCTTTACTCAATCTATGACGATGTTAGACAAACGCTCTGATGAAGCAGTAGATAAAGCGGTATTCCTACATTTCATGAAAGAGTACATGGCGTTGCCAGCTGAACAAAGAGACGAAACCTTTGACGGTATCTTCGGTATCAAAGACGGTGTGGCGGAAGACAAAGCGATTGCAATGATCAAAGACAAAATCGATGCAATGTACGCGGCGACAGACTTAACATCAGCGGACGCTCGTTTAGCTTGGATGGAAAAGTCAGTTGAAGACTTTGAGAAAAGCGACGACCCGTTCATTCAATACGCGGTTGAAATGTACGACGTAAACATGGCCAAAGAAAAGAAAGACAAAGAGCTAAGCGGTAAATTACAACAAGCTCGTCCTGCTTATATGGAAGCCATGATCGCATTTAAGAAGAGTCGCGGTGAAGCGGTTTATGCGGATGCAAACTCATCACTTCGTATTACTTACGGCAACGTAAAAGGCTACTCACCACAAGACGGTTTGTTTGCAACGCCATTTACGACGCTTGAAGGTATGCTAGCTAAATACCAGCCAGGCGACGCTGAGTTTGATTTGTTCCCTAATATTCGCAAAGAGATCAGCAACAAAAATTACGGACCTTACAAAAATGAAGCGTTAGGTTCAGTACCAGTGAACTATCTATCTACACTAGATATCACAGGTGGTAACTCAGGCTCTGCGACGTTAAATGACAAGGGTGAGTTTGTCGGCCTAGTGTTTGATGGTGTTTATGAGTCAATCATTGGTGACTGGGATTACGATCCAAAACTAAATCGTGCGATTCACACAAGCGTGCCATTTATGTTGTGGACAATGGAATACGTTGATGATGCTCAAAACATCATTGATGAAATGACGATTGTAAAATAAACATAAAAGGGATGAGCATTGGTTGATGGCATAAGTTACGACCCTAAACCATCGCTACCCTTTGTTTAAAAGTCGAAAGCAGTGCTTGAAAGCACTGCTTTTTTTGTTCTTATTCGCTATGATAATGACCGAGATTTAAAGGAGATTGTATGTCCAAGCCTAACGTGATTTCGGTTAAAAACGCCACTTTTGCGTATCCTAATTCACCACAAAAACTCGTGCTGTCTATTAACGATTGGTCTGTGTCCAAAGGCGATCATGTTTTTCTTTATGGCCCTTCAGGTTCTGGTAAATCAACATTATTGAACTTATTGACCGGTCTCACTGAACCAACGGCTGGGCAGGTGACGATTCTCAATCAGAACTTGGATGAGCTCAAAGGAAAAGGTCGCGATATTTTTAGAGCCCGACATATAGGTTTTGTTTTCCAACAGCTCAATCTCATTCCTTATTTGTCGGTCAAAGACAATATTTTATTGGCGAACTACTTTTCTGAAAAACGTGACAAATCCAGCAGCCAATCTAACTCAATGAGTGTTGAAGATAAGCTAACCGATTTAATCTCTCGTCTTAATTTACCAGCTGACATTGTTGAGCAACCGGCAAGTCAGTTGAGTGTGGGGCAGCAACAAAGAGTTGCGATTGCCAGAGCGTTAATCAATGAGCCAGAGCTACTGATTGCTGACGAACCGACTTCTTCTCTTGATCAAGATAGTCGAGATGCTTTCATTAAACTTTTGTTCTCTTTGACTGAGTCTTATGGTGCGACATTAGTCTTTGTTAGTCACGATAAGAGTTTGGCAAGTCACTTTGATAATGTTTTGGATATTCAATCGATTAATCAAGCTGGGAGGCACTACCAAGATGTTTGTTAATATTGCCAAACAGAGCTTACTAAACCGCAAAGGAACCGTATTATTAACCGTTCTTGCTTTGACCATTAGTATTTTTGTTTTATTAGCGGTTGAGCATATTCGCCATCAAGCCAAAGAGAGTTTTAGCCGTACCGTTTCTGGTGTTGACTTGATTGTTGGTCCACGAACCGGACCACTAAACTTGCTATTAGGCTCGGTATTTCGAATTGGCGAGACAGGCCAAGCGATCAGCTGGCATTCCTATGAAGCGTTGGCAAAACACCCAATGGTCGAATGGGCGGCACCAATCGCACTTGGTGACTCTCATCGAGGTCACAGAGTCATCGCGACCACATCAAGTTATTATCAAAACTTCAAATATGGCAACAAGCAAGCACTTCACTTGCAAAGTGGTCGCCTGCCTTCTGCTGATTTTGACCTTGTCTTAGGGGCTGATATTGCAGACAAGTACCACTATCATGTTGGCGACAAAATTGTGTTGTCTCATGGTACAGGCGTAACCAGTTTTACCCATCATGATGCAACACCATTTACCATTGTCGGAATCCTAGAAAAGACGGGCACACCAGTCGATCAGGCATTACACATCAGCTTTGTTGGTTTGGCATTGATGCATGGCGAAGGTCACTCACACGAGCACGCTGAGGAAAGCCATCATACTCACTCTGATGAAGAACGCAGTCATGGGCATGACCACGGTCAGGAAGACGACCATAGTCATGAGGACGACCATAGCCATGAGCATGACGATAGTCACGACCACGGCGACAATGATGCGCATAATCATAACGACGACCATAATTCGCAGGCTGTTAGCCAAGGTGACAGCAAAGGCGATGATGTATCACAGGGGAATGAGTCGTTAGAAAAGTTAAACAAAGACGAAACTAAAGTCTCGGCTATTTTTGTTGGACTAAAAGCACGGTACGCGAGCTTGATTATGCAAAAGTGGGCGAATGATTTTGCAGACGAGCCTATCTCGGCTATTTTGCCTGGTGTGGCGTTGACGCAGTTGTGGCGAATTGTTGGCTCGGTAGAAGTCGTATTACAAGTCATCGCAGCGCTCGTTTTGGTAACGACTTTGATTGGGATGAGTACGATGTTATTAGCCACAATGAAAGAGCGAACTCGTGAAATTGCGATCATGAGGACACTCGGCGCAAGACCCATATTTGTTTTTGGCTTGATTCAGCTAGAAGTCATTTTGATTACGTTGGTATCTTTACTGTTGGCGACAGCATTGCTGTATGTTGCATTGTTGGCGAGCCAAGCTGCGTTAGCGAGTCAGCTAGGGTTGTTTATAGAAGTGGCGATTTTTAATGTGAACACATTGAAGATTTGGGGCGCGGTTTTAGTTGGTAGTATGTTGGTCGGGTTGATTCCGGCACTCAAAGCGTACCGGAGTTCATTACAAACGAGCCTGCAGATAAAAGTCTAGGCAGGCTCCAGTTCTCTCACTAACAGTTGAACGCTGATGTTGCCTCTAAACTCATTAATGTCGAGTTGATAAACAAGGCGTACTTTTTGACAATGTGGGTTTGGCCACTCGGTCAAGTCCACATTAAAGTGAATGGCATCGAATAGTTCGCCTTGAGTGTTGGCCAGCACCATTTTTAAGTGTTTGGCACCAACTAAGCGCTGATTAATCAGTTCAAACGTTCCGTCAAACGTCGGCTCAGCAAAACCTTGTCCCCATGGGCCCGCTTGCGTTAATTGCTGACAAAAGTCGATACTGAAACATTCCGGCGGTAATTCACCATCCGTTAAAGTAATTTGCGTAAGCACATCTTGAGTTAGGTGTTGGCTGAGTACTTGATCAAACGCCTGTTGAAAAGCATCGAGCTGACTCTCTTGGATACTCAAGCCGGCTGCCATCGCATGACCACCGAATTTGAGTATGGTTCCAGGATAACGAGTATTCACTTCATCTAAAATGTCGCGAATATGTAGACCAGGAACCGATCGTGCAGAACCTTTGAGTTCGCCATCGCCCGTGGCGTCGACAGCGGCTTTAGCAAACGCGATAGTAGGGCGGTAATACTTTTCTTTTAAGCGCCCGGCAACGATTCCAATAACACCTTGGTGCCAATCTGGTTTGTAAACACATATACCATTGGGAACATTTCCCTCATCTAAAGTGAGTTGTGAAACCACAGACTCAGCTTCTTGACGCATGCCTTGTTCTATATCTTTACGCTCATTGTTGAGATCATTGAGATCTTCGGCCATTTTTAATGCCTGACCGTAGTCCTCAGTTAACAAACAACGAATACCAAAAGACATATCATCTAATCGACCTGCGGCGTTAAGTCTTGGCCCAATAACAAAACCAAAATCAGATGAGGTGACTTTCTTAAGGTCTTTATTACTCATCGCCAACAAAGCACGAATACCTGGACGACAAACACCGCTTTTGATTCGAGCCAAGCCTTGATGAACCAAAATGCGATTGTTGGCATCTAGCTTTACGACATCCGCCACGGTTCCAAGTGCGACCAAGTCGATAAATTCCGCTAGGTTTGGTGGAGTGATTTGGTGTTGTTCAAAGTACCCCTGATCTCTTAGATAAGCGCGGAAACCAAGTAACAAATAAAATGCGACACCGACACCAGCAATATTTTTACTGGCAAATTCACAACCCGGTTGATTTGGGTTAATGATGGCATCGGCATTTGGCAATTGATGTCCTGCCAAGTGGTGGTCCGTTACGATGACGCCAATGCCCGCGTTTTTAACGATTTCGATTCCGGCGATGCAGGAGATGCCGTTATCGACGGTGATAATTAAATCCGTGTTGGTCTGAATAAGATCATTGGCAAGCTCAGGGCTCAAGCCATAACCATAATCAAAGCGGTTTGGAACCTTGTAATTTACATTGGCAAATCCGAGCTTTCTCAAGCCGAGCATCATTAGTGCTGTGCTGGTGGCACCATCGGCGTCAAAGTCACCGACAATGGTAATGTTCGCTTGGCGTTGTAATGCATCAAATAAAAGTGGCACTGCATCATTGATGCCTTTCATTGTCGAAACGGGCAGTAAGTCTCCGGCTTTTCGTTTGATTTGATCAAACGATGTTATGCCTCTTCCTGCATATATTTTGGCGATGATGGGATGAATATTACTCGGGAAAGCGTTTAGAGCTGCGTCATCAGACACAGCTCGTCGTTGGATGTTTAGGGGCATTGCTTAAACTTATAAACTGCGTTGTAAATCTGCTAGTAGTGATTTTGCTGGTTTATAACCAGGAATTAACTGACCATTTTCTAAAACAATAGCAGGCGTACCGGTAACACCAGCCGCTTGGCCTAAGTTGTAATGCTCTACAACTTTAGTAGGACAGTTTTCAGCATCGACGTAACCACCTGCTTTTGCAGTTGTCATTGCGCTTTGCTGGTCTTTTGAACACCATACAGCTTGGATTTGATCAAAGCCTTGGCTATTCATACCACCACGAGGAAACGCTAGGTACTGAATTGTGATACCAAGTTTGTTGTATTCTTCAACTTCTGAGTGCATTTTTTTGCAGTAGCCACAAGTTGTATCAGTAAATACAGTGACCACGTGCTTTTCGTTTTCCGCTGGGAAGACGATCATCGATTCTTTGTATTTTTCTATGCCGTTTAAGCGCAATTCAGCAAGAGCCAAGTCCGTTAAGTTCTTCATGCCGCTATTTACGTCAAATAAACGACCAGCAATAAAGTAGCTGCCGTCTTCTGAGGTGTAAAACACACCGCGGTTAGTCACGACTTGTTTAAGTCCTTCAATTGGCGTGTCTTCAATTTTGTTTGCTGTTAAGCCAATACGTAATAACTTACTTTTGATTGCTTGGTCTTTGTTAGCTTCAGAGCTTTGAGCAGAAAAACCTACCGACAATAGGGCAGATGCGGCGACAATTGCGACGACTTTTAATAACTTCATATTAATTCCTGTTGTTTGTCCTTCACAGATAGACCGCATACTAACAAAGAAAGTTTCTTATATGTGCAAAAAAATGTAGTCATGGCCATTTTATTAACAGTAACTTTGTATTGGTTTGGTTACTTGGCTTTTATTAGGCTCGTGGGTGGTGTTCACTGTGCAGTGACTTTAATCTTTCTTTGGCTACGTGCGTGTAGATTTGAGTGGTAGATAAGTCGCTGTGACCTAATAGCATTTGCACCACACGTAAGTCGGCACCGTGGTTGAGTAAGTGCGTCGCAAACGCGTGACGCAGAGTGTGCGGAGATAAGTGTGATTGAATGTTGGCGCGTTGAGCATAACACTTGATTCTGTGCCAAAAGGTTTGGCGTGTCATTTGCTGCCCTCGACTCGAAGGAAACAACACATCGTTGGGTTGTTTTAATAATGCACCGCGGTGCCTTTTGATATATTGCTCGAGCCAGTCAGATGCTATTTCGCCCATAGGTACTAAGCGCTCTTTGCCCCCTTTACCTATAACACGCACTACATTTTGGTTGAGGCTTACATCACTCATGGTAAGGCTGACCAATTCAGTGACGCGCAACCCGGTTGCGTACAGTAGTTCTAACATAGCGCGGTCACGAAATTCGATGTCATCCTCAAGGTTTTGAACCTCTAATAAAGCCTCTACGTCGTTTTCGGATAACGTCTTTGGAATAGGCGGGGTAATTTTTGGTGCTTTTACCAAAGCGGTTGGGTTAGTTTGGCGTTGCTTGGTTGTCAGCAAATACTTAAAAAAGCGTTTTATGGCGCTGAGGCTACGGGCAGTGGATCTCGTTTTGAAACCGCGCTCACCACGAAAAGCCAAAAAGCCTTCAATATCCAGTTCTGTGCAGTCTTGCAAAGTTGTCGCGTTACCATGGAGATATTCAACAAATAGGCTCAAATCATTTTTGTAGGCCGCTAGAGTATTGTCAGATAACCCTTTCTCTAGCCACAAATGATCCAAGAACTGTTTGACTAGGTTTATATCTGCAGAGTTGTTAGTGTCGAACGTGGCTGATAGAGACATGACTTATTCTGTTATTTGAATTGCGCACATGATTCCAATTTAACATAAATTTGCTAAACTGCGCGACGCTTTCCTTCCACATTGCAGTGTATCTGCAGCAGTAAACGATTTAGGAGTATCAATGAAAATCGGTTTGTTTTATGGCTCGACAACCTGCTACACAGAAATGGCCGCAGAAAAGATCCAGACTCAACTCAATACGTTATTTGATGCACCGCTTGTCGACATGTTTAACATTAAAGATACGCCGCTGAGCCAAATGGCTGACTTTGATTGGTTAATTTTGGGTATTTCCACCTGGGATTTTGGCGAATTACAAGAAGATTGGGAAAGCCATTGGGACGATATTGAAGGTATCGATTTAAGAGGCAAAAAAGTCAGTATTTTTGGCTTGGGAGACCAGGTCGGATATACCGAGTGGTTCCAAGATGCATTAGGTATGCTTCATGATGCTGTCGTTGCTCAAGGTGCAGAACCAATTGGCTACTGGCCTAATAGTGATGAATACGAATTTGAAGGCTCAAAAGCCCTTACTGAAGATAAGAGCCACTTTGTTGGATTGGCTTTAGACGATGAAACACAATATGAAAAATCAGATGAGCGAATTGCAACCTGGTGTGAGCAGTTGTTAGTGGAAGTAAGCGAATAAAACAGATCAAGCAAAACAAAGCGCATAAAACTAGGCGAGCATAACAAAGCGACTAATCGTCAGCATGTTTAAGACTTTTTCGTCTCGCCCAGTTCACTTTTTAGCTGGCTTAATGTTACCGGCCTAATATCTTTATTTTCGAGGTCAACCAATTGCAGTTGTTGGCCTTTTTTAACAATTAGTTTTTGATTGTTAACCCACTCGATGCCGCTTAATGCCGTTGTGGTCGTCACAAGGTGTGTTTCTCTATTCTCATTCAAGTCATATATGCAAATACTGAATTTTAAGTCGCTTTCGTTTTGCTTCATTTCGCTGATTAAGGCGAGTTGACTTGTGCCATTGTTAAAGGCAAAGGCCAAAACCTGACCGAAGTCATTTTGTTCACCAGACAAAATAGCGGACGACGCCCCTGTGTCTAACTCAATTCTGGCAAGGGTACTCGTTTGTGACCCTGAATTAAACTCAAGAAAAACTAGGTTATTTTCATCAATAAACGCCAACGGCGCTTTGATGTGATTTGGGTTACAATTCGCTACGACTCGTTCAGAGTTCTCAATTGCATAATGATTAGAATCAAGCTGTACAATCACGACGTTACATTGGCTAGTAGACTGAAGAGCATCGTGCTGTTGCGTTTTATCTATTGGAGTGCGGTTGATAAAAGCCAACTGAGTACCGTTTGGTGAAAACGCGGGTGACTCAATAACGCCAGATTGAGCGGTAAAAACCTTGTTTAATTGCTCACCCAAAACGCCTTTAACAAATAAATCATTAGCACCTTTAGAACCACTAACAAAGGCAATGAAAAGTCCGTCACTCGATAAGGCAACGGATTGATTAATACCACTTTCGGCATGGAATAGGTTCCAATCTGTTGCGCTGAGCTGTACCGATGGTGTGACTAAGTTATTCTCTTCATGTTTATGTTCATTACCCATTAAGAAAGCGATAAGTAGCATCAATAAAAGAATAATGATGAACTCCACTGAGTAGAGGCGCTGCCAGTTAATACGTTTAGATAAATGAGAAGAGCTCAAGTCCTCTAGAGGCATTGCCGCTTTTTTCATTACCGTTTGAGGGTTCACTTTTTGTATTGACGGTAAGCCAGAGGCAGTGTTTTCATGAATTTCATTTGCTGACGAGATGTCACTATCCTGAATATAAATCGGTTTTTTTGACACCGAACCGATCTCGTATTGACCGACAAACTGATAGCCAGTTTTTGGAATGGTTTTAAGGTATTTACCTTTCGTCTCAGGCGTCGTTTCCAATATTTTTCTTAATTTAGAGACATATGCGGTGATAGTTCCATCGGCGCGGGCATTTTCAATACCGTATAGTTCTTGATAAATTTCGTCTCGCGTACAGACTTTCGGATGGCAACGAAGGAAATATCCTAAAAGACGAGATGTCTTTGGATCTAATACCGCTTCTTTTTTTGTATCAATATAACTCAACGTTAATGTTGACGGCGAAAACGTCCAATCTTCAGTGACGTAAAGTGTAGACAATGTAGCTCCTGAGCTTTCAATAAAGCTTTATTTTAGCGGCTATCCATATTTAATGCTGTAAGGGAATTCCCGAGCTTTTGTAAGGCACAGCATCACTCGCTAAAACAAAAAGTAATGACCTATAATCGGTAATTCTGCATTATGAAAAACTATTTGTCACTGCTAATTTTTTCCATCGACTCATAAAGTCAGCATTTACTAACTAAGCTCATGAGAGTTAAGAAATTTTTTTTCAACGTTGTTTAGGCGTATAATAAATAAAACTATATTGGCAGTAATTAATTTATTTGGAGTCATTGATGGCTAAAAAGCGTGCCTCTGCGTATCACATTTTGGTAAAAACTGAAAAGGAAGCCTTGAAATTAAAAGAGAAATTAAAGAAAGGAGCAAACTTTCAGCAAGTCGCCAAACAGCATTCAACTTGCCCGAGTCGAAAAAAAGGCGGTGATCTAGGTGAGTTTCAACAAGGCGATATGGTCAAGGCATTTGACGATGTTGTGTTCAAAAAAGACTTGTATGAAGTCCATGGTCCGGTCAAAACCAAATTTGGTTTTCACTTAATAAAAACGGTGTACCGCACTTAACCGGAATACAGTTTGATATTCGGCTCGCCTGTTTAATTGCCAATTAGTGTCATAAATATCAGCGTAATAAATATTAGCGTCATAACTCTTAGCGTCATAACTCTTAGCGTCAAAACGATTGGTGCGATAAAAGTTGGTAGACCTCATTCTTGACCGGATAAACCATCTAGAGAATAGCGCCAATGTGGCTAATAAAACGAACCTTCGCGCTTTTACAAGTACACAATTTGTGATTTTAATGGCGCGAGCTTTTGTAAAATTTGGTTTTCTTGTTCAGCAGTTAAGCCGATATCTCGCATCGCACCTTGCACATATTCGACTAATATAAAAAATTCTTTGTCGGTGATACCGTGATCCGTATGCACCACTTTCATGTCCTTGCCTTCATATTTACAAGGTCCACCAATTAATTCACACGTCTGTGCGGTCAAATGTTTCCGAATATGAGATTTAGGCACACCATCGAAATAATGGCCAATAACTGGGTCGTTATAGATTCGAGTCAGAGCCAGTCCGAACACCTTTGATAAGGTTTGTCTGCCGCCAATTTCTTTATACAAGTCAGAAGGCTCAGCTTGCAGAGCATCGCTTGAGTGCATTGTTGAGTTGCTACACCCCATTAAAGACAGAGAAAGCGCTGCGACCACAACCAAAGAGGTAAGAAAAGGTTTCATGTATTTAGCTCCTATTAAAGATTGGCGGTAACACTAAGGTAAATACCACTGGTGTCTTCTTGAAATGGCAGATTACCCAAGTCGACATAAGCAGCGGTGATAGACCATTCTTTTGATGGTAAATAGGTAATAAAGAAGTCAGTAACGGTGTCTGTTTTGGCAAGTCCACCAAGACGATCTGCTTGCTGTCGGGCTTCTACGCCAATAATAGTGTTCGTACCGGAAAACAGCGCTAGACTTGCTGCCCACTCCAGTTCGTAATCATCGTCTTCGCCTTTACCAAACCCTAACAGCCCAAATGTATTAGCATTTGAGTAACGAGCGGTGGCGTTAAATAACAAGTTTTTTCCTTCCGCAATACCTAACCATACTTTACTGGCACTCACGTATAAGTCGGTACCTGATTTATCTTTTGCGCCGAGAAGCATAGGTACGCCGGTGTCAGGTACAGGTACTGCGCCGTTGTAAATGCTCAACGAATTGTCAAAGCTGTCATTGGTCTTGTATTGCAAACCAACCGAAATCTGAGGCATGTAAGGGTTACTGTCAAAAACCGCATCGCCAAATACTTTGTACTTGGCACCTATGATGGTTTGTTCGATTTTGGTACTCGGCGCGATAATACTTGGAGTTGGACCTCCAGTGACGGCATTAAATACATTGGTGACGACACCAGAAGAAACGTCGAGAGACTGCTTTTGAAGTGAAAACTCAAACTTGTCATAAGCGCCGACGGCAGCGCCAAAGGTTGAAAGCTGATATTCACCGGCACTTAATTGCTGAACATTGGCCGTTGCGTTTATTTCCTCTTGGCTGGCGTATCCTGCGATTAGTGCCCAAGGCGTGATCCCGCCACCTGCGGAGCCTTCAAAGCTAGTAATACCGCCCGTTGCCAGTAACTTACTACCTGTGTCTGCAAGCGCTGTCGAACTCATTGCAAATAGGGAAGCTGAAAATATCAACTTCAAATTACTAGGCGCCTTCATATCTACTCCTAATGTGTAAACATTATTAAAAATAATAAGTTAGTCTCAATTCATTAAAACAATAATTGACCAATAAAAAAAGCCCAGTGCGTTCAGCACCAGGCTTTTTTAGCTTAGTCGTTGGTATTTAAGCTGTCGCGGTTCTGCATTATTACTCCGTGTTTATCACCGAAATAACAAGCTGATCGGAAAGCCCAATAGTAACAACTAAATTGCCCTTAAAAAGTGGTTAATGATATGCCAACAAAAACAGGTTAGTTAATTGACTGACCTGAGTTTAATGAACCTTTACTTGCACTCGTTGGGTTAGACCAATTAAAGTCATCGCCAACACTACCCGTGCCTTTCAGCTGTAAAGATTGGCTACGACCTGTTGATGAAGTTTCTTTAACTCCAACATTGGTTGAGCTAAGACCAGCTGCCGCACCATTAGTTGCACTGATTGTGCCTTCGTAACTAATGAACTGAACCACTTCACCTTGGTCATTAACTAGGACTAAGCCATCAGGTCCGTTTTGAAGACCTTTTGCATTAAAGCCTAATGCGCCATAACCGCTTTGCTCGTTATCAATGCTACCAGAAAGGTTAATTGTCTTATAAACCTCACCGTTGCTACCGTTAACCGCTTCTATTGTCCAACCAGAAAGGTCAGTGCCTGCAGTACCGGCGATTTCAACAAACTCGTTACGGTCACTACCACTGTTGTCGTAATGGAATTCGTTAATCCACGGCAGTACAGCTGGAGCCGTCACAGACACGTTTTGACTTACCACATCTGTTGCACCTTGGTTGTCAGTTACTGTTAAAGTAACTGTATAGTCGCCAGCATTTGCGTAGTTGTTTGTCACCGCTGGGCCTGTTGATGTTTTACCATCTCCAAACGACCAGTCATAAGCGACAATTGAACCGTCTGTATCTGAGCTTGCATTGGCATTAAAGTTACAAGTTAAGTTTGTACAGTTAGCAGTAAAGCTTGCAACAGGCGCTTGGTTTACTGGTGCAGCACCTGTAAAACTTTGACCTGTGTTAGCTTGGCCTGGATTGTCCGTTTGTGGACCTGTCCAAGTGAAGTCACTGTACTGAGAACCTGAACCTGTCAGCTGAAGCGAATAGCCTACTGGAGTAGAAGTTGTTTCAGACACACCAATGTCCGTTGACGTTTGACCCGCCGCTGGACCATTAGCCGCTGTCATTGTGCCTTCGTAGCTAATGAATTGAACCACTTCACCGCTAGCATTAACTAAAGCTAAGCCATCTGGTCCGCCATTTTGCATACCAGTAAATGCCACATTATAAAAACCAAACCCATTGCTTTGATTTGATAAGGTGCCATTCAACGTGACGGTTTTGTATGACTCACCATTGCTGCCGTTGTAAGCAACCACTTGCCAGCCCGTTAGATCAGTGCCTTCACTGCCTGCAATCTCTACAAACTCATTGATATCTGAGCTAGAGTTATCGTAGTGGAATTCATTTATCCAAGCGATACCAGTTGGGGCACTAGTGCCTTCGTCAGTTGTAGCAAAAACAACGCTGCTTTGTGCTGACTCATTTGAGCTAGTGTCAACGGCAGTGACTTTGTAGAAATACGTAGTTGCTGCAGACAAGTTACTGTCGTCAAACATAGACGTATTTACTAGGCCATTGTTTACTTTGATGTAAGTGCCGTTTGAGCTATCGCTACGGTATACGTTATAACCCGCTAAATCTGACTCGCTGTTGGCATTCCACGTCAAGTTCACACTCGCGTTTCCGCCCATTGCTGTTAAGCCTGACGGAGTTGTCGGTGCTGTCGTATCACCACCAGTGCCACCACCTAGACCTGAACACTGAGCTTCAAATACACAGCTTACGTACTCTGGATGATCAACAAATGGATTACGATTGCCTTGGTAGCTATACACAACGTCGTTGTGACGCATTTCAAACGCATCAACGGGATCGTCTTTGTGCCATTGTAGTAAGACAGATTTAAGACCCATATAGGCTACACTGATGTTTGCGCCTTGATTCGACTGTTCAATCAAAGTGCGATCGTCCGTTAAGATCAAGTCAGGCTCTGCGTGACCTGTCACACCATGTGTTCCACCTTCGTAACGAACTGCCATGTACATTAGAGCACGGGCGACATCCCCTTTACGACCGCTCCATGTTTGCCATGAACCAGAAGAAAAAGAACCGGCTGTCCAGTTAGACTCGGCACTTGAACCACCACGACCGTTGTTCACAAGCGTGACTTTTTCAGTACAGCCGCTCGTACAATCAGCATAAGGCTTGTTACTGCGACTCGAGTTGTAGCTACTGTCAGCAATAAACAAGTGATGAGCGTCAGTGTAAGCTGAGTTGCTGCTGCCATCTTTTGGAAAACCATAAGACTTCGGCCAGCTGTGTTCACGGTTGTAGTTGGTGTTACCACCGCCTGCTTTTGGGTAGCTCGCATTGCGGTAAATGTCGATAACATTATTTGGGTTGTCCGGATCTTGATCCGCCGCTTCTAAAATATCCCAAGTATCGGTAGAACTTGAGGTATAAGGAAAACGCTGGTGATCATCAATGATCGCGTGCAAAGTAGCTTTTAGAGTTGTCGCATTAGTTGTATCAACAGCGTTGTAATAACCAGCAGGTGCATCTGCCATTGCGACGTTTGAGACCATGAAAGACGCCGCTGCGATAACAGCTAACGACTTCTTTTTATTGTAATAAGACATAATAATTATCTTTTTGTTAGTGAGCCGACCGATTTTTGTTATTAGTGGTCTGACTCAATTTCTTCAGGTAAAAAAAAAGCTAGATTGTTTTGATTAACAACCTAGCTCTCTCGAAAGTCCGCCAATATTTGCTTCAACTGCCGATGCCTTGTACCAAGGCAATGAAGGAAGAATATTGAGACCGGCTCTTTGCTCCACTTCATCTATTGTCACTTCAGTGCTGCAATAATAAGTACTGCGAGAACTGTTCTGTGACATGATGAACGCCGATGCCTCTACCCAGCCCGAACTGCTGACCGTTGCGACGACTTTAAAATAGCCGGACGGAACAGTATGCTTTTCGTTTGCTCGAGGTAGTGAGGCCCAATAAAACTCATACAAAGGACCAGTAACGACATAAACCGATTGTCCTGTTCGCACAAAGTTACGAACAGCGGTTTCAAGTCGAACCCATGGGCCTTGGTTAAGTTCGGAGGCTTGTGGAGTGATGTTTGACAGATAATTGGTATCGCGCCAGTAGCTTGTATTACTAAAACTCGCTAAAGGAACTTGGTGACCACGGTCGGTCCCAATTACTGCGTGTGCATCCGTGTAGTCTGAAGGTTCAAGCGTATAACGGCTTGAAATATTCGGGTCCGCTTTCCATGTGCGCGAGCGACTTGGACCGTCAATAGTCATTGGAGTGACTTTGTAAGCAGCCCAATCTGCAAGCTTGGTTGAGCGGTTATTGCTCAGCTTGTAAATAGGACGCTCAATAATATCGTTACTAGAGGGAGCACCAGAAGGACAGCCAAACTGACTGCAATGGGTCGTCGATGCGTTAGTAACAAAGGAAATGAATAAAATGAAAATACCTAATGTAATTTTCATAATATGCTCGCTTTTTATTTAGCTTTTTAAGGGCGAGGGTACTGTACACTTTTCTTGTTACAAAATAATTACCTAAGATATTTAATTTGATAGAAAAATATCCCAGTGCGGAAACATATTGGTACAGATAATCGGGTTGTTGAATACATAGCGACAAGTTGGTTTTGTTTTTTAGATTAAAAACTCTAAATACAGTCTAATCGAATTCAGCTTCTTGACCGTAGTGAGGAAAGTAAACTATTGTCAGCGTTGTGCTTTTATTTATTCACTGCGCTTTATTAACGGAGATTGATGATGAAAAACGATTTGGACTTACACATGTTGTTAAGGGTTTACGAAAAAATTCGTGAAAATGGCGAATCGGTGGAAGAAGGGCACAAATTAGAAGGAGTCAAAGCGAGCTCTGACTTTGATGGTTATACTGTGTTTTTATCTGACGTCCAATGTCAGTTGACGCTATTTTTCCACAACAAATATGAATTTGATTACCCCACGGATAAAGCCCGTGAGGATTTTGAAAAACGTTTGACGTATATCGATAAGAACTTTTAGTGATTAAGTAATTAGTGTATTCGTCCTAATCTTGATCGTTGGCTTTCACTTTTTTAGAAGCGTAAACCAGAGGTGATTATTTAATTCAACATAATCACCTAATCTAATATAACTACTTAGCTAGACACCTTGGCTTCACTTTCCAGCCTAAGTCTTTCAACATGCCAATGGCGATTGGGTCTAGTTGATGCACGCTCTCACCAATACCGCTGTTTGGTAACATAATCGGTGTTGTGCCTAAATTGATATCGATATGAGACAGGTTACCACTGACCAGCGGTACTGCGTTGCCGTTGTTGGCGCGTCTTGCATTTGGACCGTGGAAAAAGTTCTCGCCATTGATTTTGTCAGCCAATTCAGCGGATGGATTGGCGAAACCAAATAGGGTGTCACCCTCGTCGGTTCTAATAAAAGTATCGTACAAGGCTGGCGTACCATCGAGCTCTAACTTACCAAAACTATACGTGAAGTAATTGATGTACTCATTGGGTAAACCAATCGCCCCTAATTTTTGTTCTTTGTTTTTGGGTTTGTCGTGTCGGTATTTATGTTTTTCTTTTTGCCATTCGACATAAGTGGCTGAGCTGAGCCCCAAACCGTGCAGAATTTCATGCAAAGCTACATTGATAAAATCGGTTTCATTTGCCTTAATGTCACTGGCCGTATTGTTGTCAAAGCTGTTTTTAAAATACCACTTAGTTTGCGCAGAGAAGAACAAGTTCATGTCATCTAAGTTACTGTCGCGTTGACCTCTTAGCTGGTGGGCAAGAGCGGAAGGATACCAAGCGTTCTTAATCAAAAATTCGGCTTGATTTTTAGTTGGTCGATACACTGCAAAGCCAGTTGGTCCTTTGGGAATCCACACAACTTTAATCTTGATTGGTACTGAAACATCCACACACTGTTCGATAATGTTAGTCGCCTGATAAAAGTCGTTGCGCGCTTGTTGTGGTACCTGGTGAAAGTCGACTTTGATGTTTTTTGCCAATACAGTCGTCGTAGACAAGGCTATTAAGATAAAGCTAATGGCTATTAACAAGGCTTGGAGTCGGCGGAAAACAACCTGACGTGTTAACGTTTTTGATGAGTGAGACGTGTGACCAAGTTGGCCTCGAATACCGTTGGAAAAAGATGAAATTAACTGTCTCATAACTTCCTAAATTATATAATAGTTTCAGACTGATACCTTTACTATAACCAATAGAAACAAAGTTGACTGAAAATATTTTCTAAATCATCAAATTACCAAGTGATACGAGCTGATAGTTAACGCGTATAACGTAATAATTTAATTTTAGTGAAGAAAAGGAATCACTGTGAAAAAGCTAGCACTTACCTTGGTATTATTTTCGATGGCGGGCTGTTCGGTATTTGGGGAAACAGGAGTAAAAGACGCGCCTTATTCTGTCATTCAGTCAGCAATTGATCCTGATACAGAGCGTACAATGGAAATTCGCAACTATGACTCAATGGTACTCGTTTCAACGAGCATGGAAAGGGGCCGAAATAGTGCATTTAAGCGCTTGTTTAATTATATAGCTGGCGAAAATGAAGGGGCACGTGAAATCGCCATGACAGCGCCTGTTTTTATGGGAGCGGATTCCAGCTCTTTGTCTCCGCAAAATAAAGACAACGATGCCAAAGAAGGCCTAAAAATTGAAATGACGGCACCTGTTTTTATGGGTAATACCAATGTCGGCGACGCGAGAGAAACAAGTGAGTCTTTAGAGGCCGATAACACAGAGCCTATGATGTCATTTGTGATGCCTCAATCATTTAGTTATCAAACCACACCAAAACCATCAAACCCGTTTGTTTTTGTTAGTGAAGTCACCGATTACCAAGTCGCAGCGATTCAATTCAGTTGGACGCTGAGTGACAGTAATGTCAAAAAGCACACTCAAATACTAATGGATTGGTTGGCACAGCAAGAATACGTTCCAGTCGGTAAACCATATACAGCGGCTTATAATGGTCCTATGACCTTGCCAATGTATCGAAAAAACGAAGTGCTCGTCCAAGTGACTAAGCAGTAAAGCGTTAAAGCTTTATAATCGACACTAAATCAATGATAATTCAGGTTTGAAGCAAGGTGACCCTTTCACCTTGCTTTTTATTGGTCCTGTCATTTATCAAATGAAGAGTTGGGTAAAGCTAAATTCATGAAAACGTTAACAACAGTTCAAAGGTTATTAGTCGCCTTTTTAATCGGTGGAGTATTACCAGTTTGGCTTATGTATCAAACTAAACTCCTCACTGCGGGAGTTGGTGATGCGCAAGGTGGGATCGTTATCTTAAGTTCCGTATTTTGGGGCGTGATCATTTGGAGTGTACTTGGCTTATGTATTTATAAGTGCGTGGCACATCTTCAAAACCAACGTATATCTAATAGCTTAATTTTCCTAGTATGTGCGCTAGTGGCAAGCGGTTTTAACGGCTATTTACTCAACAACGCTTACGAACAGGAGTATGTGCTAAACGCTGCCCAAAACCCCAATACTTCACCACAAGAGCTCGATACTTTTGTTGGTTATAAAACGAATTTTGGTTATCACGTGGACAACCTAGTCGCAAGCAATCCATCATCTTCAATTGAAACCCTCGAACGTTTGTACAACAAGAAAGATCAGTTTGGAACGCTAATGTCTTTGGCACGTAACCCATCAACGCCAAATTGGATCTTGATAGAACTAATTAAGTCTCAGAACTCAAAGGTTAAAGCAAGAACCTATCAAGAATCAAAGCATCAAGAGTTGATGTTAAAAAGCCTCAGAAGCAACCCTAAGATTCAATCAGGTGAAATTAAATTAGAAGAAGTAAACGATGCAACTGCAACAAATTAATAAAGAAACGTACCGCAAGCACCTTAATGTACTCATTATAATTGGTATCGTCAGCCTGACAGTTTTGTCACTAGGGATTTCGCAAAGCGCGATCTTTTTATTTACTGACCGTGAAGGCACTCATTTTTGGTTAAATTTAATGGGTGTGGTACTGGCGATGTTGATAATAGGCCAAGTATTAAAGCGCTATCGAAGTCACCCATATTTGGAAGAAGTCGACTATGTTTGGCGACTCAAACAGCAAATCAATTACATCTACCGTAAGCAAAAAAAGGTAGAAGCCTTAGTCGATAATGGTGATATCAATGGCTTTATTATCATGAGTTTTTATTACAAGGCATGTCAGCAATTATATCGTCTTGATGACAATACAATTACTATGAGTACTGTCGTCAAAAACGCGAATGAGCTCGAAGAAAAAATTGAATCCCTTAAATTGAACGGAACGAGCGAGACCTTGGCAGAGCAATATCAAGAAGCACTAATAAAACAAGTTTAGTGCTTGATTAGATTGATATTTGTACAATAGTATTGAGATAAAGAACGATTTAAAATTAAAAGGGATTTTATGTCTACCTCAACAAATATCACTCGATTGTCAGACAAGGTTCGTTACCTGTTATTGGGCGTTGTTATCGGCAGTGCCATTGTATTTGTCTACCAAGGTTATGTTGAAGCTCACGAAAAGGCGCTTCAACAAGATGCACTAAAAAAGGATTCTGGTTCGCTTATATCACAAGTTGATGAAGCTGTTGTCCTCGAGGCTCCTGAATCACTTACCTCAAAAAATAATCAAGGTTCAGCACCCAAAGATGCTCCCTCTTTGACTGCAACTACTTCTTCCGATTCTGACACTGACGCAACTACTGAGGTCGAGCAGCTCGAAGAGGAAGTGAAACGACTGACAGCCGAAGTCGACTACTTAGCGGGTCAACTTGCAATGATGGTCGACATTGTTCGTGGACAAAAAAAGGCCAAGGCCACTGCTGAAAAAATAAAAGCAGCCGACGCCATAGCGGCAGAACAAACCGCAGGACAAGACTGGTCTAAACAACAAGTTGATGCTGTCTATGACGAACCTTTTGCTAGCTATATAAATCAAACGAGCGGTCCATTGAAAGAAGATCTTCATGCCCTAAATTCTGAGCCTGTTGATGAAGAATGGGCAAGTTTGATGGAAACGCGTATTTATGATTTTTTTGTTACGCATCCAAATGCTCACCAAGTCGACCTTCAACTTGTTGAATGTCGAACCTATCGTTGCCAAATCGGCGTTGTTGTTGTGGATGCGGAAGGCAAACCATGGAAAAGAATCTTCGATGCAATGACACTGGAGCCTTGGTTTAACTTTATGAAACATGTGTCAGCGCCAATCCATGACGACCAATACAAGATCATTGGCTCATTATTTTTGATTGAAGGTTTACCTGCGGTTGA
>NZ_CEYNSH010000005.1:0-25286 GCF_982872775.1 Psychrosphaera sp.
CAGCAAGTTGTAAAATTTTATTTTCGGCTTTAACCCGCTTCGAAATATCAAAGTTAATTCCAATCATTTTATTTCCATAAATCCGCCCATCACCTTGAATGTGCCTTATATTTCCGGAGTTAAGTACCACTCTAAACTCGGCGTGAAACTCGTCGTTATTTGAGACGGCTTCTTCAAGCTTATCCACGACTTCACTATAATCATCCGGATGCACTGTACTTGCCCATGAGGAATAATCACCCGTAAATTTGCCTTTAGGCACTCCATACAACTTGAACATCCAATCATCCCAAATCAACTCATTGGTCTCAAGGTTCCATTCCCACACACCGATATGAGCAGCGTTTGCAGCCATGGCCAAACGATGACTTAGCTTTTCTAACTCTATTTTGGCATCGCGAAGTTCAGTAATATCTTCTGACAAACCAAGAAGGTATTTGGGCTCTCCATTATTGTCCTTTACCGCTACTTTTCGGGTACGTAAATATCGGGTTTGACCGTTGATAGTCATAGGTTGTTCATCTAATAAAATCGTATCGTCTGACAACAGTACTTCGCGGTCTGCTTCGACAAAAACCTCAGCTTCCTCTTTTGCAAATAAGTCATAGTCATTTAACCCAATTAGTTCTTCTCTTGATTTGCCTAATAGAGCTTCGCCCGATTTGTTTATGTGACTAAATGACAAGTCACTCGCTTCTTTTACAAATAACATGATAGGTAAGGCGTCAAAGGCAGTTTGCATAAAGGCGTCTTGGTTTTTGATGTCGGTTAAGTCTCGAATAGTACCCACAAATGCGCTGCCTTGATCGCTCGCCACAGGACTAACTGTTAAAGCTATAGGAAAGACCTCTCCAGTTTTTTTTAACCCTTTCAAGACCCTGCTTTTTCCAGTCACTTTAGTTGTACCTGTTAAGATACTATTGGCTACATATTTATCGTGATGCGCCGCGTATTTCTCAGGCATAAGTATTTTTACATTTTGCCCAATTAACGTGTCTTTTTCATGGCCAAACATCTCAAATGTAGCGGGGTTTGCGAACTCTATAATTCCTTCATGGTTTATTGAAATCACTGAATCTTGGACCGTATGTAAGACTGTTTTTAGCCTTGCTGACAACAAGGTCCTTGCCCTCAGCTCTATACTGCCGATCAATAAAAGACTAAGTAACAGAAGCATAACCAATATAGTTGGCGCCAGGTGGTTGTGTTGCTCGCCCGTAAGGTAGGTGGTAGTTGATATCTCGAACACCATCATGGACATCATCCCAATATAATGCATTCCAGAAATCGCCGAGCCCATCACTAATGCAGCCAATAAATTGAATCGAACGGAGTTATTATTTGTTGCTAACCTAATGTCATTAATCTTAAGTGCTACCCCTGATAAAATCACAGCGACTATAACAGAAGCGCCGAATAATATAGGTTGATACGCCATTTGTGCCGGCATGATCATCGCCATCATACCAACGTAATGCATCGTGCCGATGCCAGCTCCCATCAATAAACTACGAAACCAAATACTTTTAAAGCCACCTAGATCTGGCGATATAACAATAAAGCTAGCAAGAATACTGGGGATAACCGAAATGATGGTAATCAATATATTGTAGCTAACAGGAATAGGTAGTCGATACGCAAGCATCCCAATAAAATGCATCGCCCAAATACCCGCTCCCAAAAAACAGGCCGACAAGAGCGTCCATAACCTTTTTTCTTCTTTAAGCTGGCTACCGTTTACCCGAGCAGAAAGCATAAAAGAAATATAAGACGCGAACACAGCTGTTAATACAGATGCAATAACCATCCAGGCATCATATTCGGCCCTTATCAATGGTAGCTTCAGTAGCTCCTCGGTAACGAAATGTAAATGCAACTGATTAATCAAATGTAGCCTCTTGTCATGTTTCGAAAAACCTCCAGTCCAACCAAATATAGTTCAAGAAAGTGGGTTTATCGCATTTGGTCAGAAACTTAGGTTTAAAACTTTTCTAAGTTGCTCAATGACTAGTCTCTTTTCACCGCCATTTGTCGCGAACACGGTTAAAGGTAAGAGCTGTTTGTGTTAAACTCCGCCGGTTTTGTAATTCGCAAAAGACCTAAAGGAATATTTGACTTAGTCTTGTTTATTTTTAAACAGGGCCTTTAGGCCTGCGAGCAGTAAATAATTTAGAGGACAGCAGTAATGCAACAATCTGTGCAAATTCAGCCAGCAGAGGCTTATCAAGCGCCACGCTTCCAAAGTTATCAACACAGGCAAATTGATAAAATCGACCAGTTGCAACAACTGCCGGATCACCTTCGATTTGAGATGCGTGTCGTTGCAAGCGTATTCCCTTTTCGAGTAAACCAATTTGTTATCGAAAACTTAATTGATTGGGATAAAGTCCCTAATGATCCGGTTTTCCAATTAACATTCCCACAGCGTGGTATGTTAGATGATGAATCTTACGAGCAAATGGCAGAGCTATTGCGTCAAGATCCAACTCCTGAAGAAATTCACGAAAAAGCACAACAAGTCCGCTTAAAACTGAATCCACATCCTGCGGGTCAGATGGACAAAAACGTGCCAAAAATTGATGGTGTGCCACTAGATGGTATGCAGCACAAGTATAAAGAAACCGTTTTGTTCTTCCCTGCACAGGGTCAGTACTGTCACTCATATTGTACGTTCTGTTTCCGTTGGGCGCAGTTTGTTGGTAAGGCAACTCGTTTTAATAACAACGATGCGGATGAGCTTCACCAGTATTTGCGTGAACACAAAGAAGTAACGGACTTACTTGTAACGGGCGGCGACCCTATGGTTATGCGTACGCAAAAGCTAGCAAACTACTTAGAAGAGCTCGTAAAGCCTGAGTATGACCACATTCGCACGATTCGTATTGGTACAAAATCATTAACGTTTTGGCCATACCGTTACGTGACAGATAACGATGCGCAAGAGCTATTAGACTTACTTGCTAAGTTAGTAAAAGCGGGCAAGCACGTGTCTATCATGGCACACATTAACCACATTCAAGAGTTACGCATGGATGTTACCCGTGATGCGATCGCTCGTATTCGTGCCACTGGCGCACAAATTCGTACTCAAGCACCACTGCTTAACAACATCAACGTTGATGCGGACATGTGGGCCGACATGTGGAAGCTGCAAACTCAGCTAGGCATGATTCCATACTACATGTTCATCGAACGTGATACGGGTGCCAAACGTTACTTCGAATTACCATTGTACAAAACGTGGGAAATTTTCCGCGAAGCTTATAAACAAGTTTCGGGTGTAAGCCGAACAGTACGTGGTCCGTCAATGAGTGCCGGCCCTGGTAAAGTAGAAGTGTCTGGTGTATCAGAAATCAACGGCGAAAAAGTCTTTGTTTTGCGTTTCATTCAAGCCCGTAATCCTGATTGGGTTCAGCGTCCATTCTTTGCAAAATACGACGAAGAGGCGACTTGGTTGGACGACTTAAAACCAGCCTTCGGTGAAGAGAAGTTCTTCTGGGAAGACGAATACAACGCAATGTAAGTAGCGATGTAAACCGCGATGTAAAAAGTCAAAAAAGGCCACTAACGATTCGTAAGTGGCCTTTTTTTTATGGACTTTTTTATTTAAGACGAATATTGCACACAAATAAGAAACGACTGGTATCAATCAGTCGTGTTTTTATTAAGCTAACTTAGCCTCAACATGAACGAATTCAATCTCAAAAGGCAAACTTTGCAATACTGCTTTTGTCACACCTAGCTGATTAGCAACACCTTCTAATTCAACCAGTGTGATTTTCTTTATTGGGTGCTTATTTGGGTCCACCCCATTCATCGCCATTTGACTCAAAGCACTTTGCATTGGTGAAAGGCTCGGACTATACGCACAGTTTTCAGCATAACGACCAATAAAACGACGCCCATCTATTGTCATGATTTCACAGGCACTCAAGTTTTTACTGTATGGTGCATAGGACGTTTCAATTGCAGTTTGCAACTGCTTACTTACCTTGCTTTTGTCAGGAAACGAAAGAGCGGTTCTGGTCGCGTCAAACAGCATATCTTTAATACCCAGAGTTTCTGGAGAGAAAGGCTCAGGTAAAAGCTGGTCTAAATTACACGGCGTACCGGCAACCTGAATCGGAATTTGTCGAGCGTCTCTAATTTCATTAATGAATTGACGGCAAAAACCACAAGGCGCAGCGTTTATTGTTAATCCGGTTATTGCAGACTCGCCGTGTTGCCATGCGTTATTAATGGCCGCCTGTTCGGCGTGGACCACTAGACTCAAGGCTTGGTTTTGAAACTCTAGATTGGAACCAAAATACAAATTAGCCACAGGCTCATTACATGGATGGTCAAAAGAAGAGGAAGACTGCAACACACCTTGTGCAATGGTGCCGGCTTTAAATTGAGAAATTGGCGCGATGGCGAACATTTCGCAAATCGGCAGTAACTGGTCCTTTAGTTCTGCAAATGATAAAGAATGCTTTGTTAACAACGAGCTAACTTGCTCGGCTTTTAACATACCGCCTTGAAGAGCGATTAACTCAAAAAGATCATGTAGCTCACAGCTACCAATTTGATAAGAACTCATAAGAGAAAGTCTATTGCTTAAGGCACGGCACTATAATGAAATGTCCCACCAAAATCAATCTTTCAAATTAACTACCTAAGGCAAATTGCACGATTAACACGCCGACATACAAGGAAAGCACCTACCGATTCGTAACATATCGTTCTCCGTAAATCTTAATAAACAAGCTATAGCCTCAATATGCATATAAATATTGGAGAAGAACTTGCCCCGTCATGAAAAATCATGACCAATTCATCAACTATTTATCGGCGTATTCGCAGCGTTTGCCCAACTTTCATTGTGGTAAAAACATCACTCGACAGGTTTGCTGCTTTTAACGCTTCTGATAAATCCTCGACCGGACGTATTGGCGCTTCAGCCGTTAACCCAAATGTCCCCCAATGCATGCCAATTGAATATTTTGCCTTGATGTCTTGATGAATTTGAACCGCTTCTGCCGGGTTTACGTGTTGTGCTTTCATAAAGCTTCGAGGCTCATAAGCACCAATTGGAATCAACGCCATATCGATATCAAATGCCTCCCCAATTTGCTTAAAATCTTGATTGTTGTATCCGGTATCACCGGCAAACCAAATTCGTTTGCCATTTATTTCGATAAGCCAACTTGCCCACAGTGTTTTGTTGCGATCAAACAAACCACGTGCAGACCAATGCTGCGAAGGCAACGCCGTGAGGCGAATGTTGCGTTGTTTGGCATCATTACTTGTCAGCTGGATATCCTGCCACCAGTCCAGTTCACTGACCTTTTCACCAATAATGCCCTCATTTTCAAACCACTTTCCTAGCCCCAATGGCACCGCGTAATAAGGTTTGTTGCCTAATAAATTAATACTCTTTTCGTCCAAATGATCATAATGATTGTGACTTATGACAACCGCATCTATGTTTGGCAAAAACTCATGGATTTTTTCATAGTCAATAACATGAGGGATATAACGCTTTGGTCCTGCAAAACTTACCGGTGATGCTCTGTCTGAAAAAATAGGGTCAGTAATGACGACTGCCTTTCCTACTCTAATAATAAATGTTGAATGGCCCAACCAAGTTACTTCTATTTCGTCGTTACGAGGAGTGTCGGCAAATCGCTTAAAAGGTTGAATAGGAATAGTTTTAGCCAGCGCTGCATGATCCGCCCATTCGATGTCACCAAAAAAACGAACTCGTAAAAACTTAAATAAACTTTTATCGATAGGCCCCAAATGTGGGTTTTGAAATCCCGAGTCAGTGTGGTGTAAAGGCGCTGCGCTAGTTTTGTTCTCGCTATTCCTCTTACTTGTATAAGAGAGAGCTTCATTTGCGTCGATATTGCTAAAGCCGGTGTTTTTTGAATCGTCATCTTTAGAATTACACCCGCTAAGAACAAAACAAAAAATCAAACTCATTACTATCAATCGTAATGCGGAATCGGGTTTATTAATCGTCAAAATCACTGTCTCGCTTACTGTTTTTTTCGTCTTTTTGGTTGGAATTATTACGATCTGCTGAAGAATTGGGTTTAAACAACTTTGCTAACCATACAAACATAATGATGAGCGTAGCGACCAAAGGAGACATAAGAATGGCAAGCAATGTCCAAAAGCGTCTGTTTAAGTTTAGGTAAACCGCGAGTTTATAAACAATGATGACACCGATCACATACAAGAGAATGATAAAAGGCATTTAACTCTCCAAGTTGCCATTTGCAATTAGCCACAATAGCCTATTGCATAGCTTGAGTCACATGAAATACTTATTTACAAAACAGACAACTACATACGTATTCAAGAAATTAACTTTCGAAGTTTTTAAATCACGGGCCTACCCTTATTAGCTCACTTTTTAGTAAATATTTCTCAATAAACCAAATAAGAAAAATATTTACCTAAAATGTGAAATTTAGAGTCATGACTAACATGACCACAACAAATATAGATATCACAGGAAATAATAAAAATGAAAATAGGCACCTTTAGACAAGGCTTGGCCGCTCTGGCCTTGTTACTTGTCTCACACTCCTCACAAGCAGACGTCATTCTGCATGCGTTTAATTGGCAGTACAGTGAAGTAGCTTCAAAAGCTCAAGAAATTGCCAATTTGGGTTATAAAAAAGTATTAGTTTCGCCAGCTTATAAATCATCCGGCAATGAGTGGTGGGCTCGATACCAACCGCAAGACATTCGAGTTATTGATAACCCTCTTGGCAACAAACAAGATTTTCAAGCAATGATCAACGCGTTAAATGCTCGTGGTGTCGATGTTTATGCCGACATTGTGTTTAACCACAAAGCCAACGAGTCGTGGAAACGCTCTGATTTAAATTATCCGGGCACAGATGTCCTCAATGAATACGCGAGTAACTCTAGCTATTTTGCCAACCAAACCTTATTCGGCGATATATCTGACAACTACTTAGGAGCAGGAGACTTCCACGCACCTGGCTGTATTCAAGATTACAATAATCGAGGTGAAGTTCAGTACTACAGACTGTGCGGTGGCAATGGCGATACAGGTTTACCTGATTTAGATCCAAACAACTGGGTTGTGCAGCAGCAAAAAAATTACCTTCAAGCACTTAAAAACATGGGAGTAAAAGGCTTCCGTGTGGATGCCGCTAAACACATGACGGCGTATCATTTAAATGCCGTTTTTGACTCGAACATTAAAAGTGGTATGCATATCATCGGAGAAATCATTACCTCTGGTGGTGCCGGTGAGAGCGGCTACGACACATTTTTAGCGCCTTATTTAAATGAAACGGATCACGCTGCGTACGACTTCCCTCTTTTTGCCCAAATCCGTGCCGCATTAGGTTTTGGTGGCTCGATGAATAACCTTGTTGACCCAGGTGCTTATGGTCAAGCCTTACCGGGTAGTCGTGCTCTTACCTTCTCCGTCACACATGATATTCCTCTGAATGATGGCTTTAGATATCAGATCATGGACCCGACGGATGAATACTTAGCTAATGCTTACGTGTTAGGCCGTGATGGTGGTACGCCGATGATGTATAGCGATCATAACGAGAGTAATGATGGTGGTCGCTGGCAAAACCTTTACAAGCGCGCTGATGTCGTCAATATGATTGAATTCCACAATGGCGTTCAGGGCCAGGGTATGCAGATCATGGCAAATAGCGACTGTTATTTATTGTTTAACCGAGGATACAAAGGGGTCGTTGGTATCAATAAGTGCGGAACGACACAGGAAGTCTGGGTTGATACCAGCCGTCACGGTTTGTATTGGTATCGCACTTATAGAGACACTCTAAACAGCAGCAATACCAATTATATTTCATCGACTTGGCACAAATTCGTGATAGCACCCCGTACCGCACATATGTGGTTAATGGAGTAGCCATCTCAATTGCTTACTCATTTGAGCTTATTGACTGTTCCAGATAGCCTGACCCAAATGCATTTGTGGGATCAGGGTCTGATAAGCCAAACCAGGGGCATCCGAATTTAAGAACATGACAAAGGCGTTATTACTATCAGGGTAAACCATAGTAATAGCGCTTACACCTTTATCCCCGCCGGTATGAATCAATACGCGCTCTTTATTCTCAACATTGAGCAACAATTCCCAACCTAAACCAAAGCCTCGCTTTTCACTAAAGCCCTCATAGTTTGAGTCAGCCATGTAATTGCTAATCATTAATTCAAACAGTGCAGGTTGGCGTGTTTTCCACGTTAATACGTACTCCACAAACGAGGCATAATCATCGATAGTTGTATATAAATTATCCGCCGCACTTGCTTGTGGCAGGTGCTCGACATCAAGCCATTCACCTTTACTATCGTGTGGATAGGCATACTGCGATTTATCTCGAACGTTTTTCCATATTAGCGTTGACGAATTCATTCCCGCTGGTTTAAAAACATATTGTTGAACTAAATCTTCATAGCTTTGGCCCATTTTTGCTACGAGTGCTTTTTGCAAGTATTCAAACCCTTCACCTGAATAATTAAAGCCAGAGCCCGGTGAAAATTGAAAAGATAACGCTTTGTCTTCAGCTTGGTAACGCCAATTGTGGAAGCCAGTTTGGTGAGTCAGAACTAAAAAAGGCGTAAGCTTTTGGTGTCGCTCGTCTTGTGCGATGTCTGGATCAACCCAATAGTGGTGAAGTGGTTCGTGAAGGTCGAGTAGGTTTTTCTCTACAAGTGCCATCACCAACAGTGTCATTGTCGGCTTTGCTAAAGAAGCAACATTATAAATTGATTTTGAACTCACTTTATTTTCCGCACTATTGGAGTCGACTCGACTATCTAAAACTCCTGAGGTTACAACACATCGCTGCTTCGAATACTTTCCATCCTTCTCCTCAATGCTGATTTTGGCCAATGCAACAGAGGGTAACTTCGCTTTTTCTACCCACTCTAGTGAAGGGCACTTTAGAGTGGCAGCTGAAGCATTCGGCTCTCCTTGAGATGAGGGAGGAATTGGCGTTGAAGTTGTTTCTGATACTTGAACCTTACTCGATGGCCCAATAGCTTTTACTGGTGTGCTTGCCAATATTACAACGATACTGATGAGTCCCACGGCAAACCCTCTTTGTAAAAACAAGCCTTTGCCACTCCAGTTTAAACGGTGATTTGTCACTGTTATATCCTTTAAACTTTTATTAATTCGTATCTAAGTGGCTGATTAAATGAGAAAGGTTTAAATGCTTCTATTCAACAAAGAGAATGCGGTTCGATGAAGCAAAACAATATTGTAAATTCATCTGTACAACCCAAATAAATCACGTGTCGCTATTTTCCTTAAAAACAAGAAAACTTAGAGCTTTTACTTTAAAATAAGGTTGTTTTATTACTACGGTGTTAATATGAAAAAGCTTGCGTTTCAATGGTATGCAATATTAGAAGGTTGTTTTTTAGTCGCCTTGGGGATCTTTTTCCTGCAGTCTTCTGAATTGCTTGTAAGTGGTACTGCGGGTCTATCGGCCCTTATGAACCGCCATTTTGAAATGACTTTTGGTACTTGGTTCTTCCTTATTAACTTACCCTTTTTCTATTTATCCATTAAACAAATGGGTCGGACATTTACGGTTCGCAGTTTTTTGTGTATTGGGTTGGTGTCGTTATTATCCGACGCTTTGACCTTATTAATCAGTATTGAAACGATTCCAACTTGGCTTGCATCATTTATTGGTGGTGGACTGATTGGTGTCGGTTTGTTGCTGTTATTTCGCCACAAAACATCGTTAGGCGGCGTAAACATATTGGCTTTATATCTAGAAAAGCGTTACCACATTCACTCAGGTAAAGTGATTTTGGGAATAGACTGCTTAGTATTATTAGCGGCTCTGCAAAGCTACCCAATCGAAAAAGTTGCTTACTCACTCATAGGTTTTGTCGTGCTAAGCTCAGTGCTTGGTCGCTACCACAAAAAAGCGCCGGTTGAACAACACGCGCCGAAACCAGATCGCGGCCGCTCCAAGTTTAGCCGCATCAAATGGTCCTTTAAAAAATAGCCATCAGAAGGCTTCTGCCAACAACAGTCGGGCTAAGGTTTCATTAATTAGATTGATAACACCCTGGCGTTCTTGGGCAGACATTACCTTTGCTGCAAATTAGTTTAGCGTCTTGCTCCAAGCTTCGTTGAACCCAATTAATGTTAAGTACTTTAGCGACGCTGGTTAAATCCTTTTTGATGTTTCTAATAGTGCCAATAGCACTCAGATCAAGGGTTGCTGGCTCGACCTGCACATCTAATTGGTCGGCTTGGCGACTCATAGGCACACTTCCGCCATTTTGCGCACACAGCTCTTTGAGTTGACCAGCCAAATCCTCGGCATCACGCCCTTGAGCTTGCAGTGCTGGATTCAAATCGATACCCGCACACAAAACGTGCGAGTTACCAGCCATATCTGTCACCTTTTTGGACTCACAACAATAAATACGTGACTCACCATTTACGTCCATAATCGATAGTTGGGCGGAAGAACCATCACCAGTCGCATTAAACATATTAAAGACTGCCCAATGTCGACATGGATCATCAACTTGCCTCATGTTTCCCCAAGGTAGCGGAATACCATTACCTCGATAAACGGCCTTTAACTTCCCAGGTGTGTAAGCATCAAAATAATGCCAATGTGGATAAGGCGATACGGCGGTCATCCGGCGCATGGCAACAGAGTCTGAAACATCAGCGGCCTGACTGACATTGATTTCGTATCCAAAACGGTCCAGAAGCTGTCGAAACGGGACTTTGGGGCATAATAAAGCGCCGGCAAAAAAGCTGGATTCAAAGTCTTGCCACGCATGCAAAATGTCTTGAGAATTCATGCCTTGATCACTGGGTCCTTCTGTTCTGACATCCACTTGATTTTTGGCAGGCATGCTCAAGCTACCAGAGCCTACACGTCCGGCAGCGCCACCGACACTATTCCCCACTAACGCACTGCCCGCCACCGATGTTCCACCTTGAATAGCATCGGCATTGGCACTGTTGTTGTGTAAAATTGAGCGGCCAATATACACAGCAAGTTCGTATTTTAACCGGCGTGGGAATTGTTTTAGCCTACGGTTTAGGTGAAGTATGTTTGGATACTCTAAATAAGAAGTAGCAACGTTCTTACTGGCGATTCCTAAGGTATCAACAACATCCTCAGGTGCGCTATCAAACCAATTAATCACCAGTCCTTGTTGTTTCACAATTAACAAAAGCTCGTCCAACGATAGTGGCATTCGCTTGAGGCCAACTTCTTCGGCAGCTCGCTCTAAATCTGGGAAGTGGTTTTGGTGATGTTCTTGGTGGGCCCGAATTAATAGATGAGCAAAGTCACGTCCCGAAGTACCCGTTTGATTGAGCAACTCTGGAATCGCAATCTGAAGAATATCGTTACTAAATAGGAAACTAGGTTCGAGTGGCATACCGTTGATGCCACCCCGGTTGCCTTTGTTGGGGGTAATAATGTCCTCATCTGATGGTTGATCGTCCAAGAACCAATCAATGTCTTTTTGAAACACGTCTGCGATGACGCTTAACATCTCAACACTAGGGACACGCTTGCCGCGTTCTATCATCGACAAATAAGAAACCGAAGGCGCATATTCAGCGTCGGTGCGAATACACCGAGTCGACAAGTCATCCATAGTCAGATTGTTGCGCTTGCGCAAATTACGAATTTTGGTGCCCAAAAAGTGCGACTTTCTAATTAAGCTCTTATTTGCCTTCAACGTGTTTCCTTTTTTCACTAACTGCTGACAGTTCAACCTAAACCTTAAACCAAGTTGTTGTGTAATTCACTGTGTAAAATTGATTTTTGTGAAATTTACACTGTGAAATTTTTATTGTGAAATTTTCAGAAAATTATTTGTATAGTCAATTCACCGCCAAACGAAGTAACAAAATCGGTTGGTGCAATGACCAAGCAAATAACAAATAGAGCATTGAACAGGACGACATCATGAGCACATCAAACTTAAACAAAGCCATGCTTACAGAACCAAACTATGAGTCAGAGCAGTACATGAGTGAAGTCGTGAGCATGTTCACTGAATTAGACGAGCAAACAAACCTTCAAGTGATGAGCTACTCAAAACAGTTCTTGGACTCTGTTTTTCCACTTGAACACGGTTCACACAAAAACGTTAAAAGTTACGTTGTTTACTATCGTCATTTATTGGCCTTTTTGGATGACGGTACGCAAACCGGTTTATTGCATCCAGAACAATTTGTGGCGCTGAGTGGCCATAAAGAAAATCCAAGTTCTATTGTTTTAAAAACAAATGGCTACCACGTAGAAGTACTATTTAATCCTTGTGGTACTCACGGCCGCAAGGACATAGCGAACATTGATGATATTCAAGTTGAAACCTTTGAGACTGCACAACACAATCGTCGTTGGTTTAGTTTGATCAAAAAAGATCGTCACTTCAAACTTGATGCAAATGGTCAGCCTCAATACGCATGTTTGAATGTGGCCAAAGAATTCACCAATAAAGATGGTGAAGACTACCAACTAAACTAATCAAGTGTTGATAATTTTGTGAGTTAGAACGATTGCAGTGAGAAAGCCAGTCTGCCCTTGAGCCCATGTCATGCTTGAGGTCAGGCTGGCTTTTTTATTTTGCCTAAATTTCTGATCAGCCACTTCTGTTTAGTCACCTCTGTTCAAAAAACCTATCCTCAAGCTTCACCGCAACTTCTGTTTTAGCCAGCTAGGTAATAATTATCAGACAAAAAAAACCAGAAGGTAAAATCACCGACTGGCTTTTGGTTGGGAAATCGTTTGTTGTCTATCTAGGGAGTAAAGTGGATTTCTAATTAAAACTTTTTTGGTTTCCTTGCCCGTCTTATCGCTAGCCCACCCATCATTAAAGCGAACAATGACCAGGTACCAGGCTCAGACACTGCTGCAGGTTGGGCGGCAATTGATGTCGGCTGATTTGGGCCACTTATGTTCAAAGCATTAGAAGAACTAGACGGCGGTGTATTAACCGGCGCTTGTGGATCAGGTTCAACCAGCCATTCTGGTAATGGGTCATCTGCGCCTTCTTTTACTAAAAATGCCGCAAAGTCACCACTCGCGCTATCCCTGTCCCGATTAAAATACTGATTACTGTCCGGCCTGACATATCCGCCCCAATCACTGCTTAGTACACTGCCTCGAGGTTCCTCTTTAAAACCAATCTGACGGACCAGGGCTTCGTTGTTATTTACAAGGTCAGCAGACTCTGTACTTTCAACATAAGCATAAATAAAACCGTATTCATTACCCGTATCTGCAAATCCTCCCCATGTAACACCCAATAATTCGACTAGGCTACGAAGTGGAGAGTAGGTACCTGGCGAAAAGTAGTCACCTGGTGTAAAACCAACATGACCTCGGATTAATTCATCCACTTCTGTTGATTTTGCAAAGCGCCAACCATCAAAAAGTCCGCCTTGACCAAACTGCCGTTCTATATCGTTGTAGCTATTTGCTTTAGTTTGGGAAGTATCGAGCCAAGAGAGATTACTTTCGCTGTCATAGGTATAACTGTCAAAGTCGATAAGCTCAGCAGTGCTTGACGCACTAAATATAAAAGAGGCACCGACTAACCCTTTTACAAGGTGTCGGAATGGTTTACTAACAGTCGATTTTGTCGTTTCCATTCTTAATCCAAGTGTACTTTTATAGCCAAGTTATCAAGACTCAGCATGTTATTGTTATTGACACAATTACTATCTCAGTGAGTACTTTATCAGCTTTAGTGTTACAAAATGATACAGTTGCACTGGTCGGCTTAGATTGCCTTTTGGATTAAATTTAATCAAGATCTTTTTGTTGTTTTCATCAAAAAAGCCAAGTTTTACGATAAAGACTTGGCTTTTTGATTGGTTTAAGAAAAATTAGTTACAGGATAGCTATAAACTGTATTTAGCCGAAAATTGCAGATACGTAGAATCAGCGTTTTGTTCTGCCATTTCAAAACTCCCCACTTCTACACCAACACTCAGTTTCGGTGTGTAATTGGTAAACACGTTCACACCCCAATGTGTTCGGTCCACATCAGTTTCGTCAGTGGTTATATTTCCTAAAAAAACATTTGATCGTGTTTGATCATTCCAAAAATGGCGGTAGGCCACCATATAACTTAAAGAAACCTCTGCTTCCTCTCCAACAATATCTTGCGCGGCCGCAACCCCGACATAACGCCCAGTGTTACCGGTGTGAATTTGAAAACGCACGTCATTTTTATCGGTTGTTTTTACTCGACCTGCGACAGACAAGCCAACGGCACTCTCGCTTTCATCAGTCGCACTTGTTAATTGTCTGAATAATCCAGCAAAAGAAACATTACCCCAGTCAGCTTTGTGAGTGTACTTGACGACTGCATCCGGCAAGTCATCTTCGGTAGGGTTGCCACCAAAGGACTCAGGGTTCTCTAAAGAAAGCTGCCATGCACCATTGGTATATCTAACTTGAGTGTTGCGAACAAACGCTTCGCCGACCATTGGGCCTGCAAAATCTGCAGTTTCGGCAAGTGCCGATGTATTCATAAATGTTGTCCATGTTTGGCCAACTAACACGTCTTTATATTTAAAAAATGCATGACGTAATCTAGGGTGTGAAGAATTTGAAATAATTTCATTACCACCACCGCCATAAAAGTCCATTTCGACAAAGGCAGTGATGTCATTGTTGGTATAAGTGGTATTAATTCTTGATTCATTGGCAAACATTTTAAATTGCGAGGCACTTTCTTCTAACACCGAGCCACTGCCAATCCAAAAGTCGCGATAGGCAATATCGCCGCTGACATATCGACCGTCGATTTTAACAAACCCACCAAACTTAATTGACTGATCTTTATCTAAATCAATAGTATAGGCCGCACCGGCAGACCCACTAACAATAGCAGAACTGGCTAGCAGTCCTATCAATCCCATGCGCAGTTGGCTTTTTGTGTTGTTTTCCATATTGCCTCTCCAAATTCGTAATCATTGACTGTCATAGTATGTTTACGCCTATCTAAAGTGACAATTAGCCATTGGTCTATTCGACTATAGTCTAATACCCATTTTTGCCTCTATATTGAACACTAAACAATAACAAAAATAAGTAAGTTTGAGGCAAGACAATGAACGCTAAAAGTTATGCAGTAACAGATTTTGATTACGAACAACAAGGAGCACTTACGTTCGAGCAATACCAAACAATGTATAAAGAATCGATTGATGATCCGAATACATTTTGGGCTGAACATGGACAACGTATAGATTGGATAAAGGCGTTCACCAAAGTAAAAAACACCTCTTACGACAAAGACAATTTATCTATCAAATGGTTTGAAGATGGGACATTAAATGTCAGTGCCAACTGTATTGACCGTCACCTCATCGAGCACGCTCAAGAGACAGCCATTATTTGGGAGGGTGATGACCCTAACAATGTTCAGCACATCTCATATCAAGAGCTGCACGATGAAGTCTGTAAACTCGCTAACGGTCTTAAAAAGCTAGGTGTTCAAAAAGGTGATCGTGTCATTATTTATATGCCTATGGTTCCGCAAGCCGCCTACACTATGTTGGCGTGTGCGCGAATAGGGGCGGTGCACTCTGTGGTTTTTGCTGGTTTTTCTCCTAATGCCATCGCTGACAGAATCATCGATTGCGGCGCCACCACTATCATCACCGCAGATGTTAATCGTCGTGGAGGTAAAGTACTACCGCTCAAACACAACGTCGATGAGGCGCTGGCACGTGAGGACGTCACAGAAGTTAAAAACACCATCGTTTTCAACAACTCTCAACCAAACAATACTCAACCTAAAACCTCCTTACCGGCTGGCCAAGTTTGGTGGGATGAACTAGTGAGCGATTGTGCACCGGTTTGCGTTCCACAAGAAATGAGCGCTGAAGATCCATTGTTCATCTTATATACGTCTGGCTCAACGGGTAAACCCAAAGGCTTAGTGCATACAAGTGGTGGTTACTTAGTTTGGGCGTCAATGACCCACGAGAAAATATTCAATTACAAACCAGGCGATGTTTATTGGTGTGCCGCCGATGTAGGCTGGATTACAGGTCATACTTATATCGTTTATGGACCATTGGCGAACCGCGCAACGACAGTCATGTTTGAAGGTGTGCCAACCTATCCAGATGAGCGTCGCATTGGCCAAATGATTGACCGTCACAAAGTAAATATTCTCTATACAGCACCAACCGCTATTCGCGCATTGATGGCAAAAGGTGATTTAGCCGCCAAAGACTCCACAAGAGACTCTTTACAAGTTTTAGGAACCGTTGGTGAACCAATCAACCCTGAAGCATGGCAGTGGTATTACGACAAAGTCGGCCAAGGTCGTTGTCAAATAATCGATACCTGGTGGCAAACGGAAACCGGTGGCGCCATGATCACTCCGCTGGCGGGTACAACAACATTAAAACCGGGCTCGGCGACATTACCTTTCTTTGGTGTTCAACCTGCCTTGGTTGATAGTGAAGGAAACGAGTTGGCGGGTGAAAACGAGGGTAATTTAATTATCAAAGACTCGTGGCCTGGCCAAGCACGAACCATTCATGGCAACCATCAACGTTTTATCGAAACCTATTTTTCTGCCTATGACAATGTCTATTTTACAGGTGATGGGTGTCGTCGAGATGAAGATGGTTATTATTGGATCACAGGTCGAGTAGACGATGTTCTAAATGTATCTGGTCACCGACTCGGAACAGCAGAAATAGAGAGCTCACTCGTTGCCCATGAAAAAATTGCAGAGGCTGCGGTGGTTGGCTATCCACACGATATCAAAGGTCAAGGCATTTACGTCTATGTTACCCCAATTGATGGTACTGTAATCACTGATGAGCTGACCAAATCAGTACGTGACTGGGTGCGTCAGGATTTGAGCCCCATTGCCACACCCGATTTGATTCAATGGGCACCGGGGTTACCCAAAACGCGCTCGGGTAAAATTATGCGCCGTATCTTGCGTAAAGTTGCGGCAAACGAATATGACCAACTCGGTGATACCTCAACTTTGGCTGACCCTAGCGTGGTTGACAACTTAATTGAAAACCGCCTAAATAGATAATCTCATTTAGGCATTTCGTTTAGGATTAAAAGACAGGGATATGGCACAGTTTTTAATTGCCGATGATCACCCGTTGTTTCGCGAGGCGCTGACAGGCGCCTTGCAACTTAACTTCAGTGATTTAACCATCGAAGAAGCGGACTCACTTGAGTCGACCATCCAACAAATCGAACAACACCCTGATCTTGATTTGGTCTTGCTGGATTTACATATGCCGGGCAGTGGTGATCTGTACGGTATTATTCGTATTCGTGAGGATTTTCCTGATTTACCCGTTGCGGTTATTTCGGGCTCAGAAGACATAGACGTTATCTCAAAAGTCATGGGTTATGGCGCAATGGGATTCATCCCCAAATCCACACGCAGCCAAGACATTGCCACTGCAATTAACACGATTTTAGAAGGCGATAACTGGCTACCTGACGGCATGGCCGACAAACTCAATCAACTCTCTAGCGAAGACATAGATTTAGCCAACCGAGTGGCTGAATTAACCCCGGCGCAATATAAGGTATTGGTGCTGTTACACGAGGGCTTGTTAAACAAACAGATCGCCTATGAACTCAATGTCACCGAAGCGACTATCAAAGCCCACATTACCGCTATTTTCCGCAAATTAGGTATTAATAGTCGTACTCAAGCGGTGTTGTTGGCCGAAAAACTCCAACTCGAAAGCTCAGCGTAAATTTACGCTCAAAGCGCTGCTAATCTACACACGTAGCTACACTCATACATATCTCTACGTATCATTAAACGCTTACCTATACCGTCTTCTTGGTAATAATGCTCTTGAGCCACGCTTTAAGTGACGCTGGTTTGAGAGGTTTGGCCATATAACGAACCCCTTGCGCATCGCATTGTGCTTTTAGCTCTTCATCTTGAATAGCCGTTACGAGTGCCGCAGGAATGTTGACCTGCCAATGACTGCGAATAGATTGTATAAGTTCGAGTCCGGTTATGTACGATGGATGAAGCTGATAATCCACAAGCAATACATCAGGTCTTCGTTTGCCTTGCCGCATTGGATTAGAGGCCAAGTAAGTGCTCACATCCTCTACACTATTAAAGCAGCTAACCTGGCACTGCCATTTTTCAAGAAGCGCCGTTGACGCCTCAAGGTTAGCCGATTCGTCATCGATACAGAAAATATTGAGCTGATTAAAGCCACCCGATTCTGCTTTGGCAAATTCGCTGGGCTGTTGCACCAAGCTATCAGAGCCTAGCTGCACGGTCACACCAAAACACGAGCCTCGCCCAGCAATAGATTTCATCTTTATTGGGCAGTTGAGCTGGTCACTCATCCGCTCGACCACACTCAAGCCAAGGCCTAATCCTTTGATACTGCCCGTGTGAGTACGATAAAAGTCATTAAAAATGAGTTGGTGTTCGCCTTGTGAAATTCCTTCTCCCGTGTCCCAAACTTCAATGCGAATTCCTTGGCCGGCTTTGCGAATAGCCAATAAAATTTTACCCGACTCTGTATATTTAACCGCATTAGACAGGAAGTTCTGTAAAATTCGGCGCAAATAAGTAGCATCACAATAGACCACCTGATCTTTCCAACGTTGAATAAACTCGATGCCCTTTGCCTCACACTGTACAGCGATTTCATTACACAATGGCTGTAACAAGGTGCTGAGTTTAAAATGACTAAATGTCGGGGTCAGTGCGCCCTGCTCTAACTTAGAGATCTCGAGCAAAGTGGATAACAAATCTTCCATTGAGTCTAGTGACTGCTCCACTTTACCTAAGGTTGTTTTATTTTTGGTGCCAAGCTCGTTGTCATCTAGTGAAGACAAATACAATCGTGCGGCGTTAAGAGGCTGTAAAACGTCGTGACTGGCAAGGGCCAAAAACCGAGTTTTGGAGGCGTTGGCTTGCTCGGCTTCTTGTTTAGCGAGTTTAAGGGCCTCGGTTATCTCACTGATCTCGTTAACACGTCGTTGAATTGTATCAGCTAAGTTGATGTTAGCGTCTTTGAGCGCGCGCTCGGTTTCGACAAACGCGGTAATATCGTTAAAACTCGTTACAAAACCACCGTTCGGCAGCGGATTCCCTACCATTTCGATAACTCGTCCATCACCGCGACGACGAATAAACGTATGACTTTGACTGTTTTTAAGATGAGATAGCCGTTTTGCCACCAGCTCTTCGACTTCGCCATGACCGCACTCACCACGCTCAGCATTAAAGCGGATCAATTCACTTATCGGTTTACCAACCTGAACCATACCCTCTGGATAATTAAACAGTTCCAAATAGCGCTTGTTCCACGCGACTAAATTGAGATCACGGTCAACGACACTGACGCCCTGATTTAAGTTTTCGAGGGAACTAAATAGAATTGCCTGATTGTTTTTGAGGGCCTGGGTCGTATCGTCGAAAAAGTTAACGACGTCCTCAACGTCTAGTTGTTTTCCTGATAAAACAATATTGACCAACGACTGGGCCGACGATGCGCCAAGTACACCGCCAAGCATCCGCTCGCAATAAGTCACAAAGTCATGTGTCAGCTCGTCTTCATCACCAAGCTCTTGTCCCACTTCATCTTCGTAATCGACAAAAAGTTGTTCGCAGCGTTCGTCGCCTAAAAATGTCATTAACAGATCTTTAAGATCTTTTACTTTGGCTTGGCTATTAACCAGCTTTTGGCCCGAAACCGACACTTTTAAATTAGGATGTACAAACGCTGTCGCTTGGATTTTGTCAATTAAACGTTCGCGCGCAATCACTGAAAATCCATAGTACGCCAAGGTGTTCGCCAACAGGGATATCATCACACCGTGGCTGATGATTTGACTGTTATTCGTTACGTCGGTATTTGACGCAAGAGGCAACAACAAAAACATCAACCAAGTCAAAAAACCAAATAACAACCCAGCGTACACACCATTAGCGTGACCTTTTCGCCAATAAAGCGCGCCGATAATGGCCGGTAATAACTGAATAATTAACGAAAACGCAATGAGTCCGATATTGTGTAAAGAGTGTTGTTTAGCACTGACGTAATAATACGCAAAGGATAAAAATAATATCGCGCCGATGGTTACTTGGCGCAACTGAACGATACGATGTTGGTATTCACCTTTGGCTAAAATACTTTGGCGCTGGCGTTTGAGTAACAAAGGTAAAAATACATCATTGGTGATCATCGTACTCAATGTCAGTGTCGCGACAATGATCATGGCACTCGCTGCCGATATTCCACCAATAAAAACTAATAAGGTTGCCCACTGGGAATCTAATAAAATAGGCAACTGCATGATATAAATTTCTTTATCGACAGCGCCTTGCAAAAAGGTCACGCCAGCAGATGAAATTGGAATAATAGCCAAGACAAATATCAACAAGTAAACGGGAAACAACCAACGCGCTACTGATAAGTTACGTTCGTTGGAGTTGTCCACTACCATGACGTGAAACTGCCTTGGTAAACACAAAAACGCGGCAGCAGCCATAAACGTCTGTACCAGAAAATCTTGTGACAAAAACGTTGACCATTGCCATACAGAGTCCTGGTTAGAGCTAGAAAGGGCATCGGCTAGCGAGCCGGCTGAAACAGGATTAGATGTACCAAAGATATCGCTAAAGGTAACGGGTGTCGTCGCCAATGCATAACCGTGTTCGACGCCCCAAGTCAATAAATATACCGCAATGGTGGCGGATACAACCAAACCAACTAGTTTAAACAATGACTCAAACGCAATCGCAAAAATAAGACCTGACCGATACTCGGTCACGTCAGCTTTGCGAGCACCATACAAAATTGCAAAAAAGGCGATGAACAAGGTAGCAATAAAGGCCGACGTCGAGGGGTTGTTGGTCATATTGCCTTCGGCCGCAGACTCAAAAGTAAACGCCCCAAAGCTGGCATTAATGGCCTTAAGTTGCAGTGCTATGTAAGGGATCGTGGCTAACGTGGCGATAACCGTAACAATTAACGCCGTTTGTTGACGTTTGCCGTAGCGAGAGGAAATAAAATCGGCTATCGACGTGACGTTTTGTTTTTTGCTGACACTGACCAGTTTTTGTAACACCGGAAAGCCAAACATAAACAACAAAATCGGTCCCAGTAGAATCGATAAAAATTGCCAACCATCGGTTGAGGCAGTTCCTACTGCGCCAAAATAAGTCCAGCTCGTACAATAAATCCCCAAGGCCAAGCTGTAAGTAATAGGGTGACGTGTGACTTTTTGTGCAAGCACACTGCCTCGGTCGCCCCAGCGAGCAACAAAAAATATCGAACTGACATATACGATTGAGGCGATGATGATTGCAAACGTCATGTTACTTCCCTGCTTTAAAAACGATAGACATCATAATAATCACTATACGCTACACCAACACGTCGCCCAACACCAAGGGCTGTGGCTGTTGATTTTGCAGTTGAGATACCAAAACCAAATACAACTCCGCTGTTGCAATCGCATCTGCCAGCGCGTTATGAGCAAAGTGGCTAGGCAAGCCAAACCGTTCTCGCAAATTTGTCAGGGTTAGGTCCTCAGCTTGGTAAGCGAGATGATTTGCTTTGAACCATTTGACCGCAAGCATCAAAGTATCAACCATGGGTACTTCTAACTTTACTTTGTAAATAGACTGGCAGGCATAACGCAAAAACGACTGTTCCATCGGGTGATAATGGACCAACATGACTTTGCCTTTTAGTGCCAAAAAGAGTCGGTCTAACGCCATTTCGATGGCCGCACCCCGCGCCGCTTCTGAGTCTGTTATTTGATGAATACAGACGTTTTTGGGATCGAGTTGTTGGTCAACTGCAATCACCTGATCAAAACTTTGCTGCATGACAATTTCTTGGCCGATGATATCTACTGCGCCGATACTGAGGAGCCGATCGTGTTTTGGATCAAAGCCTGTTGTTTCAAAATCGGTCGCTAATAAACGTAAATCGCTCAAGGGTGTATCGAGCGAGGGTGTCTCTGTTGTGAGTAGCGCCCGCAACGAGCCCGACCACTGTGCTTGATTTTGTTCAGAGAATCGATACCCTTGCCCGGGCTGAAAATAGCCACTCTGTCCTTGTAAGTCAGATATCAAATGTTGGATTGCTGTTAACATCGTATTTGCCATGCCTTAATAAACCACTTGCCGAGCGTCCTGAAGCTGTTTGATGACTTTAAAGACGTCTTTTAAATGCTTTCTTTCAAGCCTCGAAATCGCCTTAGGTGCAATAAAGTTGGACGGTGTCTCGCCCGCATTGACCTGTTGGAGTTGATGCTCGAGTCGCAACTGAAACACAAACTCAAAGGACGCGGTCAGACTCCTGCCTGCGCTTTTACTCAAGACCTTGGTGCCCGTACAAGCCTCTAGACGGTCTAATGTTGAAACCGAATCATTGCCAAGACTCAAAGCGTAAATTCTTGCCAGTGCAACAATTTGCGCAATCGCGTTGTGTTTAAGGTCGAGCTTTGATTTGTTTTCACCCGAGGGGATCAAAATAAAGTCTCTAAAAAAGCCCAATGGTGGCCTCTGTGAGACGGCATTACGGCTCAAATGCGCCAAAAATAACGTGCTGCGTTGGGTCTTTTGTAAAAACTCGTGTTTTAAATTATTGAGTAACTCAGGATTACCGTACACAGTATCCAAATCAAAAAAGATGTCGCAGTGCATTAACGACTTCGGCTTAGGTTGTTCAATCCAATCATTAAAATAGTCATGCCAAACACTCATCGGCTGACACCATTTGGGGTTGCTGGCCATCACATCGCCAGGACAATAAACAAAACCACAGGCATTGAGTCCGTCACAAACGTATTGGCTTAATTTGTAAAAATAGTCTTGGGTGTCTTGGGCAGTCTGAGTGCTTTGGCTGTTTTCAGCGCTACAGTGAGTGTCGTCATAAATAAGCGCATTGTCTTGGTCAGCTCCAACAAACTGTTCGTTACGGGCCAGTGAACCTGCGCATAACCAAGCATAATCACAAGGTGCGGGACCAAGTTTTTGCTCACCAAACTGTACCAGCCTGACCGAAATCGCTTTGACGATTGCACTGATGCTTTTCGCGATAACAACCGCACTCATGCCGAGTTTGGTTAAGTTAAATTGTAAGTTTGGTAACAGTTGAGCGATATCAACGAGCGCTTCTAATGTCGGTGCTTTTTTGATGCGGCCGCTCATGTGCAATGGGTTGTGACCCTCACGGAGCATCAAATCGGTCAAAGTCAGCATGCCCCACCGCTGCTCGTTGCGAACAACGGGCAAATGGTGAATGCCTTTTTCAATCATCATCATTAAAGCATCAAAACAGCTCTCTTTGGCACCGATAGTGATCATGTTTTTGGTCATGATGTCCTTGCCTAACTGTTCAAAAGACAGCCCTTCTGCCACGCATCGACTGCGTATATCACGGTCGGTCACGATTCCGCTTGGTAAACCCGCCTCATTAGTTAACAACAAACTGGAGTGACCCAGTTCTGTCATCTGTTGGGCAATAGTTTGAATCGTCGAGTTATGGGGTAAGGTGGCAATTGGAAACTCGGCACAATCTTCTACTCGCATCGAGTGCAAAAACGAGGTTGCGGTGCGTTGTAATTCGGAATCGGTTACCGCCACACGCAATTGTTCACCGGGATGTTCAAACCAAAAAGACAGTAAGCTGGTTTGGTCTTTCAAAAGACCATTAAGTTGGGGCACCGACCAGTAATACAAAAGCGCGTCTTCTGATACAGTAAACAGGCTGCCCTGCTGCGCCTCTACACCAAAAGACTCGCCTTCAGCGTAGTGCTCGTCAGCTTTGACTATTTTACCTTTTTTGACCACATAAACGCGGTCATCGACCAGCGTGTTGCCTTCAGCAAAGTAACCTATCCGCATGCCACTTATAACGCGCGCAAGTTGCTCATCAGATAAACGATCAAAAGGAGGCAAACTCTGAACGAATTGGCGGTGCTCGGTCAACTCGGCATTCATTGGCTTGGCTCCATTTGTCAGTATAGATGTGTCTAAAATACGCCATCCGACAGAGATTCCTAGCCCTATTAGACCAAAGTCTAATACTTGTTAATTTACCGTCAGTGCGCCCGGCTGCCTCTCGCACAAAGCCATAAATACTAGGCCTCAGGCCTTTACCCTGTTTTTAGTTCAAGTACCACCTGAGTTCGTTAGACTAAAGTTTAATACCTACACAAATTTCACCTTGCTAGTTTAGTTTCAGTCATTTGTATATTGATTGAATTGATAGCAGTCGCGAACTGGGCCAGTTGATGTACAAATTTTACTCTTGCTAACAAAAATAATGTTGGAGCGCGTCGTGGAAAATGTAGAAAGTAAAACATCATACTGGCAGGAAAACCTGCGATTGATATTTATCTGCCTCGCCATATGGTTTGTCGTGTCATATGGATTTGGGGTGTTATTAGTAGAACCTCTTAATGAGTTTCGTTTAGGTGGTTACAAGTTGGGCTTTTGGTTTGCTCAGCAAGGGTCGATTTATACCTTTGTCGGTTTGATCTTCTGGTACACCGCGCAAATGAACAAGCTCGATAAAAAATACAATGTGGAGGACGAATAATGGAAGAATTAAAACTCTATACCTACATTGCCGTATTCGGCTCTTTTGCGTTGTATTTTGCCATCGCTTGGTGGGCTCGAGCAGGCTCGACGAGTGACTTTTATGTTGCAGGTGGCGGTGTCACACCGGTTCAAAATGGGATGGCGATTGGTGCCGACTGGATGAGTGCGGCCTCGTTTATCTCGATGGCAGGCTTGATTGCTTTCTTAGGATATGGCGGTTCAGTCTTTTTAATGGGTTGGACCGGTGGTTATGTTCTCTTAGCCATGTTACTAGCGCCTTACATGCGCAAACACGGTAAGTTTACCGTTCCTGAGTTTATTGCTGACAGATACTATTCCAAAACAGCCCGTATTGTTGCAGTTGTCTGTTTGATTGTCGCATCATTGACTTACATCATTGGTCAAATGAAAGGTGTCGGGGTCGCGTTTTCTCGTTTCTTAGAAGTCGATTATGACCTCGGATTGTACATAGGTATGGCAGTTGTTTGGGTTTATGCGGTTCTTGGTGGAATGAAAGGCATCACATATACGCAAATCGCTCAATACTGTGTGCTTATATTCGCATACACCATTCCGGCGGTATTCATTTCGTTACAACTTACTGGCAACCCAATCCCGCAATTAGGCTTAGGTAGTACGTTGGCTGATGGCAGTGGCGTGTACCT
>NZ_CEYNSH010000005.1:25386-96074 GCF_982872775.1 Psychrosphaera sp.
GCTGCACTATCCACCGCAGCCGGATTGTTACTCGCGATTTCTTCCTCAGTCTCACATGACTTGATGAAGGGGGTTCTGACACCAGATATTACCGAGAAAAACGAGCTCTTTGCAGGCCGAGTAGTGATGACGATTTCGGTGCTGGTCGCTGGTTACCTCGGACTCAATCCGCCTGGGTTTGCCGCCGGAACCGTGGCATTGGCTTTTGGTCTCGCAGCTTCAAGCTTATTCCCAGCGCTGATGATGGGTATCTTCTCGAAGAAAATGAGTGGTAAAGCAGCTGTTGCGGGTATGTGTGCTGGTCTTGGTGTGACAATGCTGTACGTATTCCAACACAAAGGCATCATGTTTATTCCGGGTACGTCGTTCTTAGGTGGCCTTGAAGAAAACTGGTTCTTTGGTATTTCACCTAACGCCTTTGGTGCGGTTGGTGCGCTGGTTAACTTTACGGTTGCGTTTGTTATGTTAAAAGTAACAGGCCCAGCACCTCAAGAAATCCAAGATCTTGTTGAAAACTTTAGAACTCCGCACGGTGGCACTACTGCTGCTCACGCGCACTAATTGTCTGTTGACGCTTGGCTTCCTTCGGGAAGCCTTTTTTATTTATAGGAAAGAAGAGGTGAACAAATGAATAAACACACCAAAACCGCCATGTTTGTTGCGCCATTTTTACTCATTGGTGGGTACGTTTTATCTGACTTATACCTTGAACAGCAAGCACAGAAAAACAAAGTCATCGCACTCGACCCAGTTGGTGTGTGTGATGTATTAGCTAAGTCCTGTGTTGTCGAATCAGGAGAATTAAAAATAAACATTTATCAAGAAAACGAAAACACCATAGTCAACTCGACTTATGCTCTTGATGAAGCAACGTTATTTATTTTATCTGATATCGATGAGGTCCCTGCGCAATATAGTTTGAGTATGAGTGATAGTCCCTTTTACTGGCAAACTAAGACCAAACTGACCGAAGAACTGAATACGACCAAAGATGGTGTGACGCTTCGAATCATCGCAAAGATTAAAGGCGGCCACTACATTAGTGAAGTGTATACCCAAAAATATAACTGATCGCTCAACGAAAGACTTATGCGCTCATTGACCCCGAATTAGTCATAGCAACCTCAATAATGATTTGTTCCATAGTATTAATAAAATCATCTACTTTTGCCGCATTAAACACATCTGGGTGTGGATTAGAGAACTTACCGATATCGTTATCAAAATACTTGCCATGAGCATTGGAGAATTGCTCACCTGTAGCAGCATTAAAAAGTACTTCTGCTCCAATACGGAGGTCTTTCCCCTCTATGCCATAACCTTCTTTGACCATTTTTGTCCCCAACAAAGAAGCCGGATTAACTGCAAAAATCTGTTGTTTTGAATTTCCAACGTCAATGGCCATTGAATGTGTCCACATTATCAAAGCTAGCTTGCTCTGAGCGTATGCCTCACCGTCTGGTAGCTGTTTTTTGCCTGCAAGGGCTTCTAGATCAATTGGGGCTTGAGCAGCAGAGGCAACATTAACGATTCTCCCCATTGAAGATAAAACAGGAAGCAACGACTTGGTCAAAATATAAGGAGCGATAGTGTTCACTGCAAATCTTATATCAAGCATATCTAATGTATTCGCCTGCTCGGTTTTGAATACACCAGCATTATTTACTATCACATCAATCTCCGGAAGCTCACTTACAAGCTGATGGGCAAATTGATCGACGGTTTTTAAATCCGATAAGTCAGCAACAAGAGGAACAACGTTAACCTCAGAGTATTGGTCTTTTAATGCCCGACTAAGGCGGTATACTTTTTCTTTATTTCGGCCATGGACCCACAGGTTATGTCCATGTGAAGCTAACTTTTTGGCAGCCTCATAACCTATGCCATCCGTTGCTCCAGTGATAAATATCGACTTTTTCATCAACAAAGTTCCTCATTACTTTGGCCTATAAGCACTAATTATCCGACATTGGGTTTATTTTGGTGTGTAAATTTAATCAAGGTAAAGAGTTTTTAAGAATCACGTCGTACATATCCTCCCTTCTGTCTTTTAAGTTTCTTACCGTCCCTTCACTGTGTAACACCTTCAATTTGTCCATGTCCAAATCACTAAATAACAGCATCTCTGTATTTGGTGTCGCTTCGTTTAATGTCGCATCGTGGGGGAATGGAAAATCCGATGGCGTTAACACGGCAGATTGTGCATATTGCACATCCAAGCTTTCAACTTCAGGTAAATTACCGACAGAGCCCGCAATAACCACATAACACTCGTTTTCGATGGCTCGTGCTTGTGCGCAATGGCGAACTCGTAAGTAGCTATTTTTAGTATCTGTCCAAAAAGGTACAAATAAGATATCCAACCCTTGTTTGGCTTGAATTCGTGTTAATTCAGGAAACTCAACGTCATAACAAATTTGAATACCAACTCGGCCTGCATCTGTCTCAAATACAGCGATTTTGTCACCGCCTTGAATTACCCAGTCGTTTTGCTCGTGTGGGGTAATGTGAATTTTTCGTTGCTCGTCTATCTTACCGCTTCTGTGGCACAAATAAGTGACGTTGTAGATGTTGTCATCTTCGGCAAGCGGCATTGAGCCGGTAATAATATTAGCGTTGTATTCGACCGCCATGCGAGACATGGCCTCTTTAAACGTTTCTGTGTATTCCGCCAAAAAACGAATAGCTTCAGTTTGATTCTTTTGTGGACCTAGTCCCATCAGAGGTGCATTAAAGAACTCCGGAAAAAGGATAAAGTCACTTTGATAGTCTGACACGGTATCAACAAAGTATTCTACTTGTTTGAGCAGCTCCTCTACGGACTCAACACAACGCATCTGCCATTGAACCGCACCAACCCTGACCACCGACTTTGTCGATTCGAGGACGGTATCCGTTGGCTCGTACATAATATTGTTCCACTCCAACAACGTCGCATACCCAACAGAGTCTTGATCTTCAGGAAGGTACTTTTTGAGCAGTCGTTTTACTTGGAAGTCATTCGACAATTGAAACGATAAAATAGGGTCGTAGATTTCCTTTTTATCCACTTTTTCAATGTATTCGGTTGGCGACATTTCATCGCTGTAATTGTGGTAAAGAGGAATGCGACCACCGGCTAAAATAGCGCGAAGGTTGTATTGTCGACATAATTCCTTGCGGGCGTCATACAAACGGCGGCCCAATCTCATGCCACGGTGACTTGCCGCAATCACGACATCAAGACCATACATGGCATCACCCATTTCATCGCTATAAACGCGGTCATGGCCATCGACAATGTCTTCATAGGTATGCGGATTAGAAAACCGCCCATAGTCGACCTGTACGCTTAAAGCAATACCGACAATTTTACCGTCATCAACAATACCTATTTGACCTTCTGGAAATTGATCAATTAATCGGAAAATGGTGTGACTTGGCCATGCTCCGCCTAAATCAGGGTATGCCTCATCCATCAATTCTTTTATTTGTGGATACTGCGCCTTTGTTAAATTACATATTTCTAACAACGTGGTTTCTGTGGACATGCCTACTCCCTAATTCATGGCAAAAACTAAGTCAAAAAAGCAAAACAATATCTAAGCCAAGCTGCTTTGACTTTATCTTAGATTAAAATATCAAATGCTCAATGAAGTAAAACCACTACACGTGCATATAAATCCTATATTTTTGAGAAAAGTACTAACCTTAAGTGTTAAAGTACCGCAAAGAAAAAACAATCATTTAAAGGAATATTCTCCATGACGTCATTCAAACAGCTCGCCTTGTCGGCTATCGCCGTTAGTTTGCTAAGTGCTTGTTCTAAAGCACCAGAACAAACCACTTCTTCAGAGTCAGAGATCTCGGCTCCAGAGTTGACCGTTAATGTGTCAGATATTGACCTAGATAATCAAAAGCTAGAGTTTATCGCTCCTAAGTCTCGACTGGACATTTACCACCCAGTTGAATTAACCGCTGACTTATCTCACCTATCTGATCGTCAAAGAAGCATGCTCTCATTATTAATAGATGCGTCTGTCGAGATGGATAAATTGTTTTGGCAGCAAGCTTTTGGTCAAAACAAAAACAAATTCTTAGCTAAAATTGACGACCCTAAAGTTCGCGAGTTCGCTGAAATTAATTACGGTCCTTGGGATCGCTTAAATGGTGACAAAGCATTTTTATCGCCGTTCGGTGAAAAACCATTAGGTGCAGGCTTCTACCCTGAGGATATGACCAAAGAAGAATTTGAAGCATTGGATATTGAAGGTAAACGCGGCCTTTATTCGGTGTTAGAACGTCGCAAGGACGGTTCAATTCGCTTGGTTCCTTATCACAGTAAATATCAGGGTGAGTTAAAACGTGCTGCTGCCCTTTTGATTCAAGCGGCTTCTTATGCTGAAGATGAGTCTTTTAAAAACTACTTGTTAATGCGCGCCGAAGCATTAGTAACCGATAACTATCAGCCTTCTGATTTTGCTTGGATGGACATGAAAACCAATCCAGTTGATGTTGTTATTGGCGCAATCGAGACCTATGAAGACCAATTATTTGGTTATCGAGCGGCCTTTGAGTCTTACGTGCTTATCAAAGACATGGCGTGGAGTGAACGCTTAGCAAAGTACGCGGCTTACTTACCAGAACTGCAAAAGAATATGCCCGTCCCTGCTGAATATAAAAAAGAAATGCCAGGTTCAGATGCTGACCTAAACGCTTATGATGTGATTTATTACGCTGGACACTCAAATGCAGGTGGCAAAACTATCGCCATTAATTTACCTAACGATGAAGAAGTTCAGCTACAAAAAGGCACTCGTCGCCTACAACTGAAAAACGCCATGCAGGCCAAGTTTGACCATATCCTTGTGCCAATCGCACAGGAGTTAATTGCACCGGAGCAGCGTGACAACATCACCTTTAATGCGTTTTTTGCTAATACTATGTTCCACGAAGTGGCGCATGGTTTAGGTATCAAAAATACAATTAACGGTAAAGGTACTGTCCGTCAGGCGCTTAAAGAGCACGCCTCTGCACTAGAAGAAGGCAAAGCCGATATTCTTGGTTTGTATATGATCCGTCAGTTACTTGAAAACGGCGCAATGACAGAAGGAAAGCTAGAAGATTATTACACCACTTTCTTAGCGGGTATCTTCCGTTCAGTGCGTTTTGGAGCAAGCTCTGCACACGGTAAAGCCAACATGGTTCGCTTTAATTACTTTAAAGAGCAAGGTGCCTTCAACCGTGGTGAAGATGGCTTTTACCGAGTTGACATGGATAAAATGAACCAAGCCGTTGATGGCTTAACCAATGTAATTCTTAAACTTCAAGGTGACGGCGACTACGCTGGTGTGGATAAGTTAGTTGCCGAAAAAGGTCTGATCAACGCCGACTTGGCAGCTGATTTAGATAAGCTTACAAAAGCCAATATCCCTGTCGACATTACGTTTAAACAAGGTAAAGACGTATTGGGTCTACCGCCAGTCACCCCTAGAAATAACGACTAACGAGTCAGCCGACGAGTAATTAACGTTAGCTAGCTTCAAGTTAGAAGCTAAAAAAGTAGTTAAAAATGCCGCCATCGCGGCATTTTTTCTATCAATAGCCCATTTATTAAATTTTATTTGCTCTTTTATTAATCGATTGTTTTCCTTAGATGAACCGCTTGTTTGCAGAGACCGTACGGTTTGCCTGATTTGTTGTAAAAAGTTCTACAAATTTACTTCGATTTAACGTACGTTATTCCACCAAGGTTTTTGTGATATTTAATTAAAACTAACAACACAAAAATACCCACAAAAAATAAAAACAAAAATAGGCTTAATTACATGGAACACTCTCAACCCTCTCCTGAGAAACCTGGCTCGGACCAGGCTCAAGCATCGCGTTTACAACGCATGCTGAACTTCGTTGAAGTTTGGGGTAACAAGCTCCCTGATCCAGCGGTCTTGTTTATTCTTTTATTAGCAATCGTTTGGGCGTTGTCTTGGGCACTGTCAGGCATAGACTTTAATGTCATCGATCCTCGTTCTGGTGACGCTTTACAAATCAACAACCAATTTTCAGGCAGTTCATTAACCCAACTGACTTCAACAATGGTAACAAACTTCTCGCACTTTCATCCTGTTGGTGTCGTGTTAGTTGCCATGTTAGGTATCGGTGTTGCGGAGTACTCTGGCTTTATAAACGCTGGTTTACGCGCCCTACTTTCTGTAACCAAAGCTTGGTTACTGACACCTATGATCATTCTAATCGGTATCATCAGTCACTCTGCGGTTGATGCAGGTTACGTTTTGGTCATACCGCTTGGTGGCGTGATATTTTATGCTGCTGGTCGTCACCCTCTTGCCGGTATTGCCGCTGCATTTGCGGGTGTATCAGGTGGTTTCTCGGCAAACTTTTTGCCATCAGCTTTAGACCCAATGCTACAAGGTATATCCCAAGCAGGTGCACAAATCCTTGATCCAAGTGTTGTATTAAACCCACTTAACAACATTTATTTCACCGGTGCATCTACTTTGGTTATTGTATTTTTAGGTTGGTTCATTACTGACAAAGTTGTTGAGCCAAAACTACAAAACAACAAATTAGACGGCGACTTGTCAGACTTACCGAGCATGGAACCACTGTCTGATGCTGAGCGAACCGCACTGCGCTGGTCTTTATTCTCGATTGTTGCAAGTGTCGCTTTGTTAATTTTTACTGCTTCTATCGAAGGCTCGCCTTGGGCCGACAGCAACGGTGAACTGACCACTGGTGCCGCACCAATCATGAAGTCAATTGTGCCACTGATCTTCTTAATGTTCTTAATTCCAGGTCTAGTTTATGGCGCGGTGATTGGCTCAATTCGCAATTCTAAGCAATTTGTGGAAGGCATGAGTAAAGCGATGCAAGGCATGGGTTATTACCTTGTAATCATGTTCTTTATTGCTCAGTTTATTTATGCGTTTGGTCAATCAAACTTAGGTGTTCTACTCGCAGTTAAAGGCGCAGAATTCTTAAAAGAAATTGCCCTTCCAGGCGGTGTGACTATTACAGGTATTATCCTGCTTACTGGTCTAATTAACTTATTCGTTGGCTCGGCTTCTGCTAAATGGGCGCTACTTGCACCTATTTTCATTCCGATGTTAATGCAATTGGGTATCTCACCTGATTTGGCCCAGGCGGCTTACCGTATTGGTGACTCAAGTACCAATATTATTACGCCTCTTATGCCATACTTCCCATTAGTTGTGGTGTTCTGTCAGCGTTATGTAACAAATACTGGTATCGGTACCCTGACGTCAATGATGTTACCTTTCTCGGTAAGTTTCTTAGTCGTCTGGACGTTATTCTTGATGGCGTATTGGCACCTCGGTCTACCACTTGGTATTCAAGCTACTTATGAGTATATAGCGCCATAATCGCGGACTCTCAAACTGCTTGAAAAAGCAGATAAAAAAGAAAGGGTAAAACGATTGTTTTACCCTTTTTTTGTATAAATGAACCGCTAAATGTGTATTTACGTTTAACTTGGGATTTCCCCAACATTTTTATTAACGGAAAATATTGCCGGCCCAACGCGTCAAACCAGCCGCGACACTACCAAAGTGATCACCAATTACGACTGGAATATCGCCAAACTGTTGTTTCAAATGACCGTTAATCACGGGTGATTTTGCCGTACCACCTGTCACAAAAATTACTTCTGGTTGACACCCGGCTTGTTCCACCGCTTCATGCATTAATTCCACGATATTATTGAGCTGATGTTGATTGGCTTGCGCCATTAATTCACGAGAAATAAGCTGTTCCAAATCATTATCTAAATAGCCTAGATCAGCAGCGAGTTCAGGGTGTTCGGTCAGCTGAATTTTGGCTTGTTCGGCAGTGTTTACTAATTGATAACTCAACTTTTCACGGTAGGTTTTAAGCAGACGTTCCACCAGCTCAGGCTGTTTTGCATCTCGTTTTAACTCTTTTAAAAAGCGGCCGTTTTCAGGGCTGTAAAAGTTAGACTGAGCATTGACGTCGTTAATAGCAGCCGCCTGAAAATAACTACTAACAGGCATAGGCTTACCAGACTCTAACTCACTTTCCATTCCCAAATTCGGCATAATACCTTTAAGAGCTAGTTGAATATCAAAATCATTACCGCCAACACGCTTACCACTGTGGCCTAATAATGAGTTTTCGCGATTAGCGCTATTAACGAACTCAGGCCCCATTAACAACATCGAGCAGTCCGTTGTACCACCACCAATATCGACAACGAGTACACGGGTTTCTTTTTCTAAAGTCGCTTCAAACTCAAATCCAGCCGCAACAGGCTCGTATTGGAATTCAATATCTTTGTAGCCTACGTGCTTAGCGGCATTAACCAGTACGTCAATTGCTTGTTTATTAGATTGCTCAGCATTGCGGCCTTGGAAGTTGACCGGACGTCCAATCACCACTTGAGAGACTTCTCTACCCAAGTCTTTTTCGACATGCTGTTTAACATGCGCCATCATGGCCGCAACAATGTGCTCAAAGAAGCCGATTTGTGCGGGTAACAAGCCATTAGTACCCAAAAATGACTTAGGTGATTTGATGTAATACCCTTCACTTGGGTCTTCTAAGTAACGCTCTAGCGCAAACTGACCAAAAGAAAGATGCTCAGAAATTCCATCATAACGCAAGTCTTCGAGCGCTTCTTGTCCCTTGTTGATCAAAAAGCCTCGCTTGTTTTTAAACTCTGTGCGATGAGGCTCATTAATATTCTTATGTAACCAATTTACGATAACATCGCGATCGGGTGCATAGAGGCTCGACGCCATATACTTTCCATGGTCACCTAAGTTGATAGAACGTGGTTTACCATCACTCATAATACCCACTGCACAGTTAGACGTGCCGTAGTCAAACCCAATCATTGTTGCCTCATTTATTACTTCTACAAAACCCGATATTTTAGCTGAATGAACGTGTCGTTTCGAACCTGTTTTAGCCTAAATACCCTTGCTAATTTTTAGTTGATTGACGATTGCGCTATTTGTTGGTTTTATAGTCCACTTAATGTTTTTAATGATTCAAAGCATGAAACACGACAGTAAGGACACACCATGTCTCACTCCCAATTAGCTCGATTCACCCCTCGTATTTTGAACAAGAAGTATTTGTCGCCATTGACCTTGTGGTTAATCTTTATGATCGCATTTTCGAGCAATTCATTTGCACAAAGCAATAAGAGCGAAAATCCCTACGATGATATTTTATCAATGCGAGAACGCGCCGCCGTTATCGATGAATTATTGTTAGATAAACTAGACAACACTTTACCTAACCTCATGCGAAGAGCAGGTATCGATATGTGGATACTGACTTCACGAGAGTATAACGAAGACCCTGTTCTCAAAACTATGCTGCCATCCTCATGGATAAATGCCAGACGACAAACCATTCTTGTTCTTTTTGATAATGGCAAGAAGGTTGAGCGGTTCGCGATTGCCCGTTACGCGGTGCAAGACTTGTTTAAAAAAGCCTGGGACAAAGAACAAGACCCAGATCAATGGCAGGCATTGGTCAATTTAATCAACGCCAAGAACCCTAAGAAAATTGGAATAAATCAAAGTCGTCACTTCGCTCTCACTGATGGTATCACGGCGACAGAACACGACTTATTAATGAGCGCGCTAACTGAAAAACAGCGTGCTTCCGTCGTCTCAGCCGAACCTTTAGCTATTGCGTGGCTTGAGACAAGAACAGCAAAAGAATTACCGTATTATCAACATCTCACTCAAGTTGGTCATCACATGATTGCCATCGCGTTTTCAAATAAAGTTATCACACCAGGCGTGACAACAACGGATGATGTCGTATGGTGGCTAAGGGAAGAAAGCCGACGATTAAAAATGACCAATTGGTTTCATCCCACTGTCTCAATTCAACGCAGCGACAATACTAACTTTGATCAACTCAAAGCATTTAGTGACAGACCACAAGGACAAATCATCATGCCAGGTGACTTGTTGCATGTGGACTTTGGTTTAACTTATTTAAGATTAAATTCGGACCAGCAGCAGCACGCTTATGTTTTGCACGCTGATGAGACTGAGGCACCGAGCTATTTAGTCAATGCCTTGGCTAATGGTAATGCGGTTCAAGATGCATTGATCAGTGAGTTTAAAACCGGCCGCACCGGCAACGAAATATTAGCGTCAGCAAGAAACAAATCTATTCAGCAAGGCCTTAAGCCAACTATCTATACTCACCCAATTGGCTATCATGGACATGCCGCAGGACCGACTATTGGAATGTGGGACAACCAAGGTGAGACCCCGTTTAGAGGCGATTACCCTCTGTTCCCTAATACCGCTTATTCAATCGAACTTAACGCGGCCACCTCAATTCCTGAGTGGGGTAAAGAAATTAGAATCATGTTAGAGGAAGAAGCGTTTTTTGATGGGCATAAAGTATATTACTTAGATGGACGCCAAACTCAGTTCCACCTAATCAAAAGTAAATGATAAAAGGAGCCCATGCTCCTTTTTAATTTATTTATGTAACTCTTTCATTATATTTTTGTTTTTGATGCTCTAACTGCGAATTTGTTGTCTACACTTTGATCGTAATTAACTGACTTTCAACGGAGTAACCGTATGGCCAAAACAAACAACGCTAAGCACGAATCTGCCAACACGGAATCACCGGAGGTACCACAACCGGACGCCACATCTGAACTAACACAACTCCGTAAAATTGTCTTTGGCGCAGCCGAGCAACGTTTAGTTGAACAAATAACTCTAACCCGTGAGCAGCTTCAGTCATCACTAAAAGACCAAGAAGACCTCTTAAGTGGGCAAATAAAATCGCTCGGAGAAACCGTAGAGCAACACTTCACCACCTTGACTAAAAAGATTGATGAAGTCGACAACCAGCACAATGATAATCATCAACAGCATTCTCAACAGTTGAGCTCTCTTAATAGCGAACTTGAAATGTTAGCAGCAAGCTCTCAAGATGAATTAAAAGAGTTAGAAGCTTCGGTAGAAAGAGAGAATCAGCGCCTTTCAAGCCACTTTACCGAGCAGCTCGAGCAACTTAAAACATATTTAGAAGACGTGTCTAAAGAACTAAGCTCCTCTAAAACCGACCGTAAAACATTGGCCAAACTTCTCGCTGCTATGGCGACTAACCTGGAAGATGATCAGTTGTAATGAGCAGCCCTACCTCCGAGAAGTCAGACTTGGTCACACACTCAGACCCAGATGAAACTGAGTTAAGGCAGCTGCGTTCTATTATTCTTGGTCATGACAACGAACTGGTAAAAGAAGTACTACGAAATGACGCTCGCCACCTTGTCACCGAAGTCATCACAGAGGCTATTTTTGATCGCCAAAAACAAGATGCATCGCTCAATAACGTATTACAACCTTTAGTAGAGGAATCTGTTCAAAAGTCCGTCACCCATCACAGCGATAAAATGGTCAGTTCTTTATACCCTCTAATGGGTAATTTAGTACGAAAATACGTCACGGCATTTTTAGCGGACTTTTTAGAGCGGACCAATCAACTGATTGAAAGTAGTTTAACGATTAAAAGTATTAAATGGCGATTAGAAGCCAAGCGGGCTGGCATGGGTTACGCTCAATATGTTGCCGCCCAAACCTTTGTATATAGAGTTGAGCACGTTTTTCTCATCCATGGCGAAACTGGCTTATTACTCAACTCCGTCGCTCACAACAACGATTTAAAAAGCGACGCTGACATAATTTCTTCAATGCTTACCGCGATTAACGACTTTGTTGGTGATTCGTTTTTGGACACTGGGGACGGCGAAAGAGAACAACTCCAGTCCGTCTCTACCGATAACTTTAATTTATTGATAAAGCCTGGCCCAAAAGCCATCATAGTTGCAGCTGTAATAGGGAACCCACCACAACAACTGAGCGACCAATTACAACTGACACTTGAGCAAATTCATAGTTTGTATACTGACCCTTTGTCTGACTTTGAAGGTGACAATACCCCGTTTGAAAACACAGAATCTCAACTACGTGAATGTTTACTCTCTCAACAAAAGGCGACAAAAAGAAAACAAAAAAGAATACCCTGGTATGGTCTCATCATTGCGTTTCTATTTATTATTGGATTAGGCTACCTGAGCTATCTCAATTACAGTTCGAGCCAACTCACCCAGCAGCTAACAAAATTAGACAAAGAACCTGGTATCATCGTTAAACAGATTGATGTGCCTTGGCCCCACGAGGCCAAAATTGAAGTTATGCGTGATCCCTCGTCAACTACTATTCAAAATTGGCTAAAGCAAAATCAGTTAAACTTTGAAAAACTTTCGATTGTCGAACATCCCTATGTTTCCCGCGATAGTAGATTAATTAAATCAACGAGCGCATCAATTGAAAACGCCAAAATGACGTTAGTCCAAGCGCGATTTCAAGATCTGGTCAATCAAATTAGTGGCACCCAACTAAATTTTGCGAGTAACAGTGCTGAACTCAATGAAGATACTCAATTAACCGTCGAATTAGTGGCTCAAAAGCTAAAAGAGTTGTTAGAGATCGGTGTTCAAATCGACCGTCAGTTTGGCCTATTAATAATCGGCGCATCTGATGGCAGCGGAAATCCGCAGCGAAATCTTCGCTTGAGCAAGCGTCGTGCAGAAAACGTTGCCAAAGCACTGTTGGACCAAGATTTACCTAAGTCAATTTTATATACCAAAGGACTTGGTCAGATTGAATTAGAAACAATCAAACAAAGCTCTAGAACCGTGTTGTTTAACGTAATTACCACGAACCGGGCGTCTACAAACCAACCAAAGTAAAGTCACAATTTCGAAGAATCACTTTGATTTATCAGTTTTTAAAATCCCGACTACACTAAGGTTACGGTAATTTTCAAATAAAATAAGTATCGAATAATCCACATAACATCATGATGCATTGTTTGCCCTTTGTAATGTTCAATTTGTCTGGGAGCAAAATTTGATTCAAAAGAAAATTTGTTTATTAGGCGCCTCAAGTGTCGGGAAAACAAGCTTAATCAGACAATTTGTTGACGGTATCTTCAACGAGCGGTATCTAACAACAATAGGCGTTAAAGTAGATAAAAAATTAGTTGAAGTTAACGGCCAACAAATCCAGTTTATTTTGTGGGACATTGAGGGTAACGACCGTTATAACCTGTTTCAAGAGCGATATTTACGGGGCGCGGCTGCCTATATCGTTGTTGTCGATCAAACTCGGATGTCCAGCTTTTTGGATGGCATGAATATTCAATCTCTTGCACAAGGTGCAGTGACATGCCCTTCAGTACTGGCCATCAACAAATCTGACTTAACTCAAAATTGGCCGATGCCTGAAGAAGACATAGAAAACAACAAACGCTCCTTTGATTTTCATTTTAATACCAGTGCCAAAACCGGTGACAATGTTGAGCTGATGTTCGAGCGCTTAGCCGAGCACTTTTTACGAGAAGACGAATGACCGCGCTTTTGAATGACTTTTTAAAGGCTATGGATCAAATCGTTTTGGAGGCCACCAGCATGCAATCCGATCAGCTGCGCCTCATCCAAGGCGAAAGTGCATGGTCAACCTTATTATTTCCTGAATTAAGAAAGTCTGTCTTAGTCAATGTTGATGATAGAGTCCCATTCTTAAATGACTTTCTGCATGATGCGCGAATTGTGTGGTCCGGTAATACGAATAGAAAAGTAAAATCAGGCTTATTCACTGAAGATTTACCGGATGGAAAGGAGATACATCTCGAAGCTACCGCGATTAAACAAGACAGTCATTGTTTTTTACTTATCGCCAATCAATCCGAGGAGTTTACATTTCGACAAAACACCTTGCAGGCAGCAAGAGAAATGCTGCTCTCCAATGATAGATTGATAGAGCAAAACGAATATTTACATAATCGACTTATTCATATTCTCAAAGATCCTTTAGATAACAACCAACTCCAGAGAGCCATCAGTGGTGTCATTGAAAAAGCAGAATTTGGGGTTTTCATTACTGACCCAGATTTTACGCATATTGTCGAAAACACGGCCGCAACAAATATATTTGAGCAGCCAATTAATCCGTCTTCTGCGCCCCAAAGCCCTCTTAAGATTGTTTTAACTCTACTCAAAAATCAGTTACCCGAATTCGAGAGAGTTGTACTGAGCAAATCGACCTGGGATGGTGAACTTTGTTGGATGGCACCACCAACCACAGTTAAATGGCTAAAAGTTTCCATGCATCCTGTCAAAAATGACCTCAATGAAATTAAGCAGTGGATTATTTTTGTAAATGACATTAGTACTGTTAAACATCTTGTACAGCGCAACGAACAACTTGCATTACAAGATATGCTCACCGAGTTACCTAACCGTTACTCATTTTGGCAAACCCTCGAGCAACAGATCACCAATCAAACTTCGTTTTACTTGTTGTATGTCGATATCAACGAGTTCAGAAAATACAACGAGTTTTATGGGCATGACGAAGGAGATAACTTACTGAGAGAGGTCGGCCAACGCATTCGAAGAAGCATAAAAAATTATGACTTTGTCGCCAGAATCGGCGGGGACCAATACGCGGTCATTTTGACCGACATGCAAAATGAATCAGATTGCCAAAAAGCAATTAGTCGGCTCATTGCAGTCCTAAGTGCACCATTTAGTGTCGAAAATGGACAACGTTTTAACATTACGGTCAGTATTGGCGCCGTAAACTACCCCAAAGACGCTCAATCAGTCGCCGAACTGATGCGGTTTGTCGACTTAAGTGCTCACAACAACAAAAATAAAAAGCAAACTTATATTCAGTTTTACAACACAGAACTCAAAGCTGAATCGCACAGAGCAATAGAGCTAGAGAATGAATTGAGAATGGCAATAATGGCGGGCGAGTTTGAACTTTATTTTCAGCCAATTATCGATTTAGCAGAAGACAGAATCGTCAAAGCCGAGGCATTGATACGCTGGAATCATCCGCAAAAAGGCTTGATCAGCCCTGATACCTTTATTCCTATCGCCGAAAAGAGTGAGCTAATCATTACGCTAGGTAAGTGGATCATTAGTCGAGCTTGTCAGGTTGCACAGGAATTGGCAGATAAGAATCACGATATTAAAGTCTCGATGAACTTATCCCCTTCACAAGTCTATGATGAGGACCTCTATAATTATCTGTGTGCTTGCATTACTAAATATAATGTTGACCCTAAACGATTAGAAATTGAAGTTACCGAAGGTGTATTAGTAGAAAATTATACCAACACTGACATTCTACTTAATAAAATAAGAGATTATGGTTTAACCGTTAGTGTTGATGACTTCGGCACTGGCTACAGCTCTTTATCGTACCTCAAAAAATTACCCATTGATTACCTCAAAATAGATCGGTCTTTTGTCCAAGACATTGCCACCGATGAAAACGACAAAGCCATTGTCAAAGCAGTGATTGGTATGGCCCACAACCTCAACCTTAAAGTCATCGCAGAAGGTGTCGAAACCACCGAACAATTAGACTTTTTAATAGACAATGATTGTAATTCGGTGCAAGGTTATTTATTCAGTCGACCTGTTAAGCTCGAATCATTTATCGAATTACTCAACAGTAAAACCTTATCTACAAAGTTCTAAGAGAACGACTTGTTCCCTAAAATTAGGTGCTTTGTTACGGGTAAAAATGAATAACAATAAGGGCGAGGAGCACCCATGAAGAAACAATTATTAAGTCTAGCCATTGGTTCGATTTTACTTAGCCAACCTGCCTTGGCCGATACTATTATTCACGCAGGCAAACTAATCCCGGCAAACTCAGATAAGGTCCTAAGCAAAGTCTCCGTCATTATCGATGGTAACCGAATAAAAGACATCAAAAAGGGTTTCACCAAACCCAAAAAATCAGACTCTGTCATTGACTTAAGTGACGCGACTGTCATGCCGGGCCTAATGGATATGCACACTCATGTAACAAACGAGCACTCAGGCATGGCTAGTTATCTTGATGGCTTCAAATTAAATGCAGCAGACTATGCGTTAAAGGGTGTCGTCTATGCCGAACGTACGTTAGATGCTGGCTTTACTACGGTTCGAAATTTGGGTGATGCTTACAATAGTTCTGTCGCTCTCAGGAATGCGATTAATAAAGGCATGATTACTGGACCTCGTATTTATACGGCTGCAAAATCAATAGCAACCACAGGCGGTCACGCTGACCCAACCAATGGTTTTGCTCAATCAATCGCTGGCGACCCAGGCCCAAAAGAAGGTGTAGTTAATGGTGTTGCCGATGCGAGAAAAGCGGTTAGACAACGCTACAAAGACGGCGCAGACCTAATTAAAATTACCGCTACTGGGGGTGTTTTAAGTGTTGCCAAAAGCGGCCAAAATCCGCAATTCATGAACGATGAATTAAAAGCCATTGTCGATACTGCCAATGATTATGGGATGACAGTTGCCGTTCATGCACACGGCAAAGAAGGAATGAAACGTGCGATTAAAGCTGGTGTCACCTCTATTGAACATGGCACTTATATGGATGATGAAATATTTTCGTTAATGAAAAAACACGGAACCTTTTACGTTCCCACTGTAATGGCAGGAAACTGGGTGGCTGAAAAAGCCAAGATTAAAGGATTTTTCCCAGAACTAGTTCGACCTAAAGCCACAAAAATTGGGCCTTTGATTCAAAACACTTTTGGAAAAGCGTACAAGGCCGGAGTCAAAATAGCATTTGGTACCGACTCTGGAGTTTCAGCCCACGGTGATAATGGCCTAGAGTTTAAGCTCATGGTTGATGCTGGGATGAAACCTATCGATGCAATTCGAAGCGCCACCTATAACAGTGCTGAATTACTTAATATTTTGGATGAACTCGGCACAGTAGAAAAAGGTAAACTGGCCGACTTAGTTGCGGTTAAAGGTGACCCTTTAAAAGATATTACCTTAATGCAAAATGTCCAATTTGTAATGAAAGACGGTACAGTATACAAACATCAGAAGTAATACCACTGCTCTAAAACAAGACTAAATCAAAACAAAGAGCCTTATTGGCTCTTTTTTCTTTCCTACTTATAACCAACGTTTCATTTCTTCTAGCACCATTTGGCATCGAGCCGATAAACTCTTGTTTCTTTTTAAAACCGCATACAACGGCTCTGAAATCGGCTTTGCTAATTCGTGAACGCTCAGTTGCGACTTTTCAGGGAATTGTTCTATTGCGTATTCAGGTAAGACAGTAAAACCTAGCTCTCGAATAACAGGCTCCAATATCAACCCAATTTGATTGGAAAAGCCACTACTACGAAAGTCGTTTACATCAGTGAACTCAGCAAAGTTGGCCCCTAGTAACAGTGAGGCATGATGAGCACCGTCTGGATGATTAATAAACCCCAGTGATTTAAGCGTTTCCCAAGAAACAGAAGTGACGGATTTCGCCGTAACCAATCGCAACCTTTCATTTCCTAAACGCTCAAAATAAACATCAGGGGCACGCGTTTTTTCCGTGACAAGACCAATATCAATATTGTTGTTGACCACATCTCTAACAATCTCTTCGTTAGGGGCAAATCGGTGATCCATGATTAAACCAGGGTGCGTTTCTTGGAGTTGCAATAACTTCGAATATAACCTCAATCCGGCACTACCAGGCGTTTTTAGACTTACTTGACCTTGGAATGGGTCATCCGCCCTGACGCTTTCCTCCAAAATACTTATCTGGCTTAGCACTAGCTTTCCTTTGTCATATAGAGTTTGGCCTGCATCAGATAAATAAAAAGACTTGCCTTCGCGGACAATTAATTCGATACCCAAATAATTTTCTAGTTTTTTGATTTGCTGGCTTACCCCCGCCTGAGTCATATAAAGCCTCTGAGCCGTTTTGGTGAAGTGCTTTGTTTCTACCAAAACACAGAACGTGTTTAACCAGTTAATATTGAGCATATTAGCCTCAAGCCCTTAAATTTACATTTTGTTATCAAAATAATAATAAATGATAATTTTATTTAATAACACTCCTTAACTACACTCTGTGTCGTTGATTAATTGATTCGCATTTTAAGCTCATAAGGAGTAGGTAAATGGCAAATGTTTATCCAAGAACGTTTTCACACATCGGAATTTCTGTTCCGGATTTAGAAGCCGCAGTTAAGTTTTATCAAGATGTTTTAGGTTGGTACTTAATCATGGAACCAACCGACATCAATGAAGATGGAACGGCCATTTCAGAAATGTGCACCGATGTTTTTGGCCCAGGCTGGGGAAGCTTTAGAATAGCTCACCTTTCAACTGGCGATAGAATTGGTGTTGAGCTATTCCAATTTAAAAACCAACAAAACCCAGAGGATAACTTCGAATACTGGAAGACTGGAATTTTCCACTTCTGTGTTCAAGACCCAAATGTCGAGGAATTAGCTGACAAAATTGTTGCTGCAGGTGGTAAACGCCGTATGGAAAAACCTCGTTATTATTACCCAGGCGAAAAGCCTTATCGAATGATTTATATGGAAGACCCATTCGGAAATATCCTCGAGATTTACAGCCATAGTTACGAGTTAATTTACAGTGCTGGCGCTTACTAAAATTAGTTTATTGCAATGAGTTAATAAACTCTTGGATTGGCATTGGGCGTCCCAGATAAAACCCTTGAAATGTGGTGACGCCCATTTTTTGCAACATATTCATTTGTTCAGGTGTTTCGATACCCTCTGCAACGGTCTCCACACCGAGCTCGTTAAAAATAGAAACAATCCCTTGTAACAATAATTGTGCCTTGTAATCAGACTCTAGGTCAGTCACAAAGGCCCGGTCTATTTTGATCACATCAAAATCTAATTTTCTAATATAGCTCAGAGAAGAATAGCCCGTTCCAAAGTCGTCCATCGCCATCTTGAACCCCATGGTTCGCAACTCTTTGATAATGAAACCAGCTCGTGCTTCATCATCCAAAAATGAAGATTCAGTTATTTCTAGCTCAAAGAAACTCGGTGATAAGCCACTTTCAGCAATTTTCTCTGTTAACACTTTTATAAAATCAGGATGCATTAAATGTAGTGGCGAAATATTAACGGCAATAGGTATGTGATAACCAAACTCATCTAAGATTTTGACAAAGTTTATTGCGTTATCAATGGCAACATTCCCCAACTCAAAAGCGAGACCGTTTTCTTCAGCTAGAGGGATAAATACGGCTGGCGAGACTGGCCCGTGTAACGGTGAATGCCAACGACATAGGATTTCCGCACCACTAGGGGTGTCATTGGTATCGAATTGACATTGTAAATGAAAATCCAAGCCGTTGTGATCGATAGCTTTTTTTAACTCTGAAAGCAGGGAAACCTTTTCTTGGGCTTTGTCCTCTACACCTTGATCATAAAAAACATAAGCACTTTTACCCATTCCTTTCGCTTGATACATAGCAGCGTCTGCTGCCCGAATGAGTGACTGATAATCATCAGCATCATTTGGGTATTTCGCAATGCCTATACTTGCAGAGACCGCAACATGAATATTCATCTGCGAGGCAATATCTTTTACACCGGCAATGATACTTCGACAATACTCAATAAGCTGCTCTTCATATATTGATTCTGTGGCAATGATGAACTCATCGCCGCCCCAACGTGCAGTTACGGAATCAGCAAATTCATCTTCTGATAATAAGCCAGCGACCGCTACTAATAATTCATCGCCTTTTTCATGGCTCATCGAGTCGTTGACGGCCTTAAACCCATCTAGGTCAATGAACATAACACTAAAATATTCATTTTCTTTGCTAATAACGCTAAGTTTTTGTTTAAAAGAATTGCGATTAAACAACCCAGTTAATGGGTCGAATAAAGCCAGTTGTTGTAAGTGTTCCTCAGCAACTTTACGCTCAGTTACATCCCGCACGATTGCGACCAAATAACTATTATTGCCGTCCTCAAACTTAAACTTAGAATAAGTCACCTCTACCGGTATCTTTTGGCCATCGGCACGCGTAACGAATGTTTCTTCGTTGACCCTTTCATGAAATTTTAGTTCTTTTATGTATTGTTCTGTCAGTGTGATGTAATCGGAAAAGTCGATATCAGCTTTGTGAATTTCCTCTTTGATCAAAGCGTAAAATGCACCATTAGCTTCAATGATTTTTTTATCACGTTGAAGTATTAACATCGCATCACGTGAGCTCGAAAATGCCGATGCCATTAAACGCGAAGAACGTTCAGATTCTCGGATATCTGAAATGTCTTTGGAAGTACCTAATAGCCGTTTAGGGAGACCATTTTCATCGGTCTCAACAACTCGGCCACGTAAACGTAGCCATTTGTAATCGCCCTCTCTGAGTGCTCTAAAGGTAATATCAAGATTGTCTGAGCAACCGTCCAAATGCAAACGCCATTGCAATCGATAATTCTCAAAGTCTTCTGGATGAATCGATTTAAAAAACTCATCAAGTGGCGTTACGTAATCAATAGCAGAGTCCAGCGATTTATTAAATCGACGCACAACAAAATCATTGGAATCAACTTGCCATTCCCAAATTGATTCGCCACTCGCCCACAACGCTAACTCTAACCTGTACTGTGACTTCTTTAACTGCTCCTTCGACTCATACAAAGAGCGGCTTTTGTGCAATAAAATACGCTCAGATTCTTTACGAGCCTCTCGTTCTCTCAATAGTGCTTTTTTTAGGTATTCGGAATTATCTGCCATAAAATTTCACTAAACACGTTTAATTTTTATAGTTTGTGGACTGTGATATGAGATGAGTGTTCATCTGCTGGCGTAATAGTGACACTTACTTGTTCGTTAAAATATTCCGCTCCTCCTTTAATAAGCCCGTCAGCCAACGGCTCTAAACGGTTTGAAGAGGTGTAATGCAGTTTTATATGATCAGCCGACTCTTCTAGAGTTTTGAAGGTAGGGAGATCGGCCTCTGGATATAACTTTTTAACCTCGACGTGGATATGTGAGTCAAGCTGAGACAGGAGTTCAATAACCGAAGTCTTGCCTTCAACCGCATGAGGGTGAGAGGCGGCGAGTAACTCAAAAAGATAATAACCAAACTTTTGGACTAAATCTGGAACGGGTATACCTGTCGTTTCAGACAAATGGCTAACGATAGAAACTAGCTCTTCTGGCGGATAATAACCAACCGCTGTATAACTCGCACCACTTTCGACATCGGCTTTATCAAGTACCCCCTCTGTCGTTTCAATCCCTACTTCTTGCTCCATCATCTCTATTAAACTGGTAAAAATGACCCCTAACATTGACTCACCTCTTGGTTGAAGAGCGGCGACATAAACTCAAATTGAACTCGCCTGTCACTGATTGCGTTGATTATATTGTTAAAGTGTAGACTCAAATTTTCATTATTCGTCCTTTTGCGCTTAAATTTAGTGGTTCATTAAATATTCGTGGTAAACTTCGGGCGTTTTTCACTAATCAAATATCTAAAGAAAGTCGAAATGAAAGGTAATTTATTTGTAATTTCCTCGCCAAGTGGCGCAGGTAAATCCAGTCTAATTTCTGCATTACTGCAGCGTCACGCAGACATGCAGGTCTCTGTCTCACACACGACAAGGGCGCCAAGACCTGGTGAAGAGGATGGGGTTCATTATCACTTTTCGACAGTTGATTCTTTTAAATCACTCATTAAAGAAGACGGCTTTTATGAATGGGCCGAAGTGTTCGGAAACTATTACGGCACCTCAAAACAAGCCATTCAGAATCAACTAAATCAAGGCATTGATGTGTTCTTGGATATTGATTGGCAAGGTGCACAACAAATGCGGGACATTGTTCCAGAGATCATCTCTATTTTTATTTTGCCTCCATCACGTGAAGAGCTTGAAAGCCGTTTGAACAAGCGCGGACAAGACTCCCAGGAAGTCATCGAGAAACGTATGCAACAAGCACAAAGTGAAATGTCACACTACAATGAATATGACTTTGTCTTAATTAACGATGACTTTGAACAGACCCTAAATGATTTTGAGCGAATCGTTTTGTCACATCGTTTACAAACCGCAAATATAGAGAGTAAACACGGTGAATTAATCACCAAGCTTCTCGCTAAAAGCTAACTCAGCTATTGGCTAAAAGCTAACCTTAGTGTAATATTGCGCCCCTTAAACTTTTTTTGCCTCATTGGAGATTACAAATGGCTCGCGTAACTGTTGAAGACGCTGTTGAAAAAATAGGAAACCGTTTCGATTTAATTTTGGTTGCTGCTCGTCGTGCTCGTCAACTGGCGACACAAGGTAAAGAGCCTTTAGTAGATGCAGGTAATGACAAGCCAACTGTGACGGCTTTACGTGAAATTGAAGCAGGTTTAATTACCAACGACGTAATGGACCGCCAAGACACTGAAGCAGAATCTGTTCGCGAAGCAGAAGAAATGGCTGCTGTTGCTGCAATCGTAGGCAACGAATAACAATTTACACTACAAATTGTATCTGCCAACGAGTTTTTCTGCTCGTTGGCTTTCCTTCCTAAATTTCTTTAGTTTATACTCAAACCAAGTCTAATCACGTTTAAAACTGAGTTGTTCGGTGTATTTATTTGAAGGTTTAAAGCAACAAATTTCGGCATATTTGCCAGCAGATCAGGTCGCTATTGTTCAGCGTGCCTATGTCGTCGCACGTGATGCCCACGAAGGACAAATGCGTTCCAGTGGTGATCCGTATATTACTCACCCTGTTGCGGTTACCTCTTTGCTTGCGAACATGAAGCTCGATCACGAAACGCTAGCAGCCGCTTTAATGCATGACGTCATCGAAGATACTCCGGTTTCAAAACAAGATTTAGCCGATGAATTTGGCGATACCATTGCCGACCTAGTTGAAGGCGTTTCCAAACTCGACAAGCTAAAATTTAAAGACAAAAAAGAATTCCAAGCAGAAAACTTCAGAAAAATGGTTATGGCCATGACTCAAGATATACGAGTCATATTAATCAAACTTGCCGACCGTACTCACAACATGCGAACGCTTGGTGCACTTCGTCCAGACAAAAAGCGCCGTATTGCTAAAGAAACCTTAGAAATATATGCGCCCATCGCCAATCGTCTTGGTATTCATGAATTCAAAAACGAACTAGAAAACTTAGGTTTTCAAGCGCTATACCCAATGCGCTCTCGAGCACTTGCAGCCGCTGTAAAGCAAGCTCGCGGTAATCGCAAAGAAGTGATTCAAAATATCCAAACTGAAATAGAAACACGCTTGGAAGAAGTAGGCATAAACGGCGAAGTACTAGGTCGCGAAAAGCATCTTTACAGTATTTACCGCAAAATGCTGAACAAAGAATTGATGTTCAATGAAGTCATGGACATCTACGCGTTCAGAATTATTGTTGATGATATCGATACTTGTTATCGAGTTTTTGGTGTCATGCATAACCTGTACAAGCCAATTGAAACGCGCTTTAAAGACTATATCGCTATACCAAAGTCAAATGGTTATCAGTCACTGCATACTTCGCTAATTGGCCCACATGGTATTCCTATTGAGATTCAAATTCGTACTCAAGATATGGAGCAATTGGCTGACCGCGGTATCGCCGCGCATTGGCAATACAAAGGGGCAGGCGAATCTAAAGGCAACACCGCCCAAGCCCGTGCTCGCCAATGGATGCAAACTTTACTAGAGCTTCAACAAAGTGCTGGTTCCTCGTTTGAGTTTATCGAAAACGTCAAAACCGAAATGTTCCCAGAAGAAATTTATGTCTTTACCCCTGATGGTAAAATACATGAGTTGCCTATGGGCGCAACGCCAGTTGATTTTGCTTATTCGGTCCATACCGACGTGGGTAATACTTGTGTTGGTGCTAAAGTTGATAGAAAACCACATCCACTGAGCCGTGCACTCGATACCGGTCAAACGGTAGAAATTATGACTTCACCAAACGTTAAGCCTAATGCCAATTGGCTCAACTTTGTCGTGACCGCAAAAGCCCGATTGGGTATACGCAACTACCTCAAACACCAAAGAGCAAACGAAGCAATTAATTTAGGCCGTCGATTATTAAACTCAGCTTTGGGTGGTGTGAGCATTGAAGACATCGAGCCAATTCGAGTTAATAAACTCTTGGATGATTTCCATTTAGACAGCCTTGATGCGCTTTATCGCGAAATTGGCCTAGGCAACCTCATGGGCTTAACCATCAGTAATCGCCTCCTAAACTCGGAAGAGGAACAAGGCCCAAGCAAACAAGACAATATGCCAATTGCAGGAGCAAAAGGCATGTTGGTAACCTATAGTAAGTGCTGTCACCCAATTCACGGTGATGAAATCGTCGCGCACGTTTCTCAGGGCAAAGGGTTAACAATTCACCGAGAGGATTGTTCTAATATTCGCGGTTGGGAAAAAGACGCAGCCAAATACTTTAAAGTAAAGTGGGATGAAAATTCCGATAGAGAATACATCACCACATTAAAAATAGAATTGATCAATCACCAAGGTGCACTTGCGAAAGTAACGCATCTCATCTCTTTAGCTAACTCTAACGTAGAACATATATTCACCGAAGAGAAAGAGTCAAATATCTATGTGATCACCGCTGATGTGTCGGTCAAAAACCGTGTTCATCTAGCCGATGTGATCAAGAAAATAAGGACGATGCCGGACGTTCAGAAGATACACAGAAAGTAGTCTCTTCCGTTGCTTCGTCAATATACAGGAAACTCATTATGACACGCGTAGTAATTAATACAGATGCGGCTCCTGCCGCTATTGGCACCTATAATCAAGCTATTAAAGTCGGAACCACGGTTTACCTTTCTGGTCAAATTCCATTAGTGCCAGAAACGATGGAAATTATCTCTGAAGACTTTACGGCACAAGCCGAACAGGTATTTAAAAACCTATCCGCAGTATGTGAAGCAGCTGGAGGTTCAATTGCCGATGCGGTTAAGCTGAACATTTTTCTAACTGACTTAGGCCAATTTGCAACAGTGAATGAAATCATGGCGAAATACGTTGCTGAACCTTTTCCAGCTCGTGCTGCAGTACAAGTTGCAGCACTACCAAAAGGCGTTCAAATCGAAATCGATGGTGTTTTAGAACTATCTGACGTCTAAAGTCTCAGATGTCTAAGAAGAAGCGAACAACACAGCGAATAAAACAATGACACCTGAACGATTTAAACGCATTACCGAGATTCTAGACAAACGTCAGCCAGACTTGACGGTTTGTATGGAAGAGGTTCACAAAACCCATAACCTCTCTGCCATTATTCGTACTGCTGATGCTGTGGGTATTCACAATATCAACGCCATATATACTACTGAGAGTCGCTGGCTTTCTGGTGGCCGAGCTTCTGGTAGCCAAAAATGGGTAAAGATCACAGAACAAGAAAATACCGAGTCAGCGATCAAACAATTCAAATCGCAGGGCATGCAGGTACTCGCAACTAACCTATCTGACAAAGCCGTGGATTACCGACAAATAGATTACACCAAACCAACCGCATTAATACTTGGTCAAGAACGAGATGGTATTTCAAATACAGCGTTGGAATTAGCTGACCACCATATCGTCGTGCCTATGTTCGGTATGGTGGAATCGCTCAATGTCAGTGTTGCTGGTGCGTTGATCATGTATGAAGCTCAACGCCAAAGACTTGAAGCGGGAATGTATGACACACCTCGCATCAGCGACTCAATTCGTCACCAAATGTTGTTTGAAGGTGGACATCCAATTTATGCCGAGTTATGTGTTCGCACCGGCACACCATACCCTAGGCTAGATGAAGAAGGCCAAATCGCAGAGCCTCGCGAATGGTTTACCGAATTAAAAGATAAATATAATTTACTGCCAGCAGACAAAAAATCACGTAGAGTAGACTTTACCCATACGAATCAATCGTTTGAATTAGAACCTGAGTCGTTTACTGATACTTGTAATTAATGGATTGTTATGGCGCTAACTTCGCTAGCCGCGGTGCCGATCACCACGCTCAAAGGCGTTGGTCCTAAAGTCGCAGAAAAATTAAAAAAAATTGGCATCTCAACGATAGAAGATGCCTTATTCCATTTGCCTCTTCGTTACGAAGATCGCTCACGTATTTATCCTATTGCTACGACATTGCCTGGTTCACACGTTGCCGTTGTAGGCCAAGTTACTTCAGCTAATATTCAGTTCGGTAAAAAGCGCATGCTCCTGGTCAAAATAAATGACGCGTCCGGTAGCATGACACTGAGATTTTTTAATTTTTCAGCAGCCCAAAAAAACCAGTTTGAAATAGGCGCATGGTTTAAGTGTTTTGGTGAAATACGCGGTGGTCGTTTTGGCCCCGAAATCATGCACCCTGAATATAAAAAGCTAGCTTCAGAACACGATGTTGTAGTGGAAGATAGTCTTACTCCTGTTTATCCTACAACAGAAGGTATCAAGCAAGCCTCATTGCGAAGTATTACTGAACAAGCTCTCAGTCGTTTAGCAAAATATACGGTTGAAGAACTCGTAAAGCCATTAGACAAGTCTCTTGAATATTCATTTGTGGATGCGTTACGACTCTGTCATCGTCCACCAGTAGATACAGATACGAGCCTGTTAGAAATGGGTATTCATCCTGCTCAACAAAGGCTCGCATTTGAAGAGCTTTGCGCTTATCAAGCTAGTATGCTGACCCTTAAAAAGAACACCCAAACTGTCAAAGCTATCGCCTTTGAACAGCCCAAAAATACATTGGTTAAGGCATTTTTGGGTTCCCTGCCGTTCTCACCAACGCAAGCTCAGCAGCGTGTTGTCGCTGAAATCAATCAAGACCTTTCCACTCCTCTTCCTATGATGCGATTGGTTCAAGGTGATGTTGGCTCTGGTAAGACACTTGTCGCGGCACTTGCTGCTCTGTCTGTCCTTAATCAAGGCTATCAAGTTGCTCTAATGGCCCCAACAGAGATACTTGCGGAACAACACGCCAATAGTTTTCGGGATTGGTTTGAACCCCTTGGGTTGAATGTCACTTGGCTGGCCGGTAAAACAAAGGCAGCCGAACGAAAAGAAGCATTAAAAGCGATCGGTGATGGTAGCGCGCACTTAATTGTAGGTACTCATGCCATATTCCAGGACCAGGTCGAATTTGCTCGTTTAGCCCTAATTATCATTGATGAGCAGCACCGCTTTGGTGTGCATCAAAGATTAACGTTGCGAAACAAAGGTGCTATCACTGAAAAAGATAGTGTGAGCTATCCACACCAACTCGTCATGACTGCCACTCCGATTCCTCGAACCCTTGCAATGACAGCCTATGCTGATTTGGACTGTTCAGTTATAGATGAGTTACCTCCCGGGCGAACGCCAGTTACAACGGTCGCGATTCCAGACTCAAAACGAGCCCAAGTCATCGAGCGCGTACAAAATGTTTGTTTGGAAACTGGGCAACAAGCTTATTGGGTGTGTACGTTAGTTGAAGAAAGTGAAGTGTTGCAGTGTCAGGCTGCTGAAGAGACTCATCAAGAATTACAGCGTTTATTACCTTCGTTAACAATTGGGCTGGTTCATGGCCGAATGAAACCAACTGAAAAGCAAGCCGTTATGTCCCAATTTAAGGAGGGTCAAATAAACCTCCTAGTTGCCACAACCGTCATTGAGGTTGGCGTTGACGTACCAAATGCTAGTTTAATGATTATTGAAAATCCTGAACGATTGGGGCTTGCTCAACTGCACCAATTACGTGGCCGGGTTGGCCGTGGTGCACTACAATCTCATTGTGTTCTTATGTACAGCGCACCATTATCGCACACGGCTCAACAACGTTTGGGTGTGTTACGTGAGTCCAATGACGGATTTGTCATTGCCCAAAAAGACTTGGAAATACGTGGTGCAGGTGAAATTTTGGGAACCCGTCAAACTGGTTTAGCGGATTTTAAAATTGCAGATTTGGAACGAGATGCCACACTAGTAGAGTATGCAATGGTTTATGCTAAACAAATTATTCATGTCGATAGTGAGCGCGTCGAAAAACTTATCGCACGTTGGCTAGGTGAAAAACAACTTTACGGTAACGCTTAGTTTTCATACACCAATAGGAATTACCTCTTATATTTAAGAAGAATTAGGTATATTCCCCCTTTTTTTAGAAAAACTAAGTAACATTTTATTCATTGCGGGTTGTCAAGATAACTGTTTAACTGCCGTTATTATTGGCTAATAAATCAAGAGCTTAAAGACTGTATTCATGAAAAGAATATTAATTGTAGAAGATAGTCTCCCGATTATAACTTTACATTGTAGTATTGCTAAAAAAGCAGGACTCGAACCGGTTGTTGCCAAAACATTAGCCGAAGTAAAAGGGCTCACCGAACAGTTTGGTGAATTCTTTTGTGCCATCATTGATTACAGTTTACCCGATGCCCCGGAAGGGGAAGCAATCAAATATATTATTGACCGCAAAGTGCCGGGCATAGTAATGACGGGTATGTTAGATGATAACGTACGTAATAATATTTTACGCCTACCTGTTATTGACTACATCACTAAAGAGAGTAAACAAGCCTTTCACTACCTCCTCACTTTGCTTAAAAGACTACAGCGTAATCCTACTGTGAAAATATTGGTTGTCGATGACTCCTCTAGCTCTCGAGCTTACTTAACTCATTTACTTGCACGTCATAAATTTAATGTACTTCAAGCTAAGTGTGGAGTGCATGCATTAGAAGTTTTGGAAGAGCACCCCGATACTAAATTAATCATAACGGATAAAGAAATGCCACGTATGGATGGCATCGAGCTTTGTAATCAAGTCCGAGCAAAATATCACAAAGACGATGTTGGAATAATTGGTATTTCAGGCGCAGACTCACAGGCATTAACCGCTAAGTTCATTAAAAATGGTGCAAATGACTTTTTGCAAAAACCTTTCTGTCTTGAAGAGTTTTATTGTCGAGTGTTGCAAAACGTCGATTATTTACAAAGTATTGAAATAATTAGGCAACAAGCCAATACAGACTATTTAACAAACCTTGCCAACCGACGTTACTTCTTTGAAAGTGTTGGACCAAAGGTGAAGGCACCTGGTTACCATTCATTGGCGATGATGGATATAGACAACTTTAAGTCTATTAACGACACATATGGCCACGACGCTGGAGATGCCGTTTTAAAAGCGATTGCGCAGTTATTAAAGGATCATTTCGAACAAGACTTTTTGGTCGCCAGATTGGGTGGCGAGGAATTTGGTGTTTTCTTTGATCAATATGATTTTATGGCTGCTGTGCGTAACCTTGATCAATTTAGAGAAGAGCTTGCGGATTTGGCCATTCCTGTTACCAAAGACAGTGGTGAACATGAAACTTTATATTGCACCGTAAGTATTGGCGTAGCAAATGAAGCCGATATGAGCATAGATAACTTGATGATCCTTGCTGACCAGCGTTTGTATAAAGCGAAACAAAGCGGTAAAAATCGCATCATATTTGAATAGACCACAGGCATTATTTCAGGACGAAAAAAAGAGCAGGTAACTGCTCTTTTCTTTTTACTTTTTACCTTGAAAAAGGCTAGCTTGTCTCTTCCTTCTTTTTCTCAGCGACTAGCGTCTTGATTTCAGCAAGTTCAAGCTCAAGCTTCTCCAACTTCACACGAGTTCGCGCTAAGACCTGAGTCTGAATATCGAACTCTTCACGACTTACCACATCTAATTGCGTCAGCTTGTTTTGCAAAATGGTTTTTACTTTCTCTTCTGCATTGTCAGCCATTGATTTAACACTTGCTGGCATCGCATCGACAACTTGATTGGCAAACTGTTCAATTTTTTTAGGATCTATCATATTAGTCTCAGTTTGTTTTATTTTAACTTATTGTAAGGCTTGTTAACAAAAACACCACCTAAAAAGCACTTCAATAGTCAATAAAAAAGGCCCAACTGGGCCTTCGTAATTACGTGCTACACACTAAATGTGATCAGTATGCTACCAAGTTACCATCGCTTGTATACCACCACCGATATCATCTAAGTCTGGTGAGGCTGCTAGCCCTATATCAAACTGCACTGCCCATAAGTAAAGGCCAGCCCCCAAAGTTACGGTACCATCGCTTTTTTCAGTTTCATTTTTCCCTTCGTAATCAGCGAAGTTATGACGGTAGCCTGCTCTAAGTTCAACAAATTCCCAAGCATTGATAACCCCACCGATACTACCGTACTGGCTACCTTTGAAGAATTGGGTGCCATCTTCATACAATGGACCTTTTGCTTCAGTTAAATCCAAATCAGCCGCGATTCTGTACCAACCACCGTTATAACTAGTGCCAACTCGAACTTGTGTTTCAACTTCATAAGTAAGTGCTTCTTGACCCGGTTTTAAGCTATCTTCGCGACTACTAACCGTCTCGCCCATGATGTTTTTGACTGAAACACCAATTCGCCACTGGTCCATCTTATCCATAGATAAAACAGCACCGATATCCGCAGTCACAAAGTCCTTTGTAGTACGGTAATCATCACTCTCAATGTCATCTTCATCGAAATCCGATGTTGCACTTTGGTAATCATAAAACTCTAAATGCACAGACTTTAATGTGGCACCAACGCTAAGTGACTTATCGTTTTCTAACTCCCACTTAGAGCCTAAGGTCACTCCGACTTCTGCCCAGCCAATAGCAGCAAAACGCGCACTTGAGTCCAAATCATTTTCATTGAAGTTAAAGGTTTGCGTGTCTTGGTCAAAAATATCACCAAAGTCGTTTTCAATGGTCGTTTGAGTTAACTTAGCGTCATCAGCTAATGCTTCTGCTTCGTTAAACAGCACTTCTGCTTCTTCCGCAATTCGTTCTGCTTCTTCGATCTCTTCTTGAGTCGCACTGTCGCTATTTCGTAGCTCCTCTAGTCTTGCTAATTTTTGATTAAAATCAGCTTCTAGACGGTTAGCTTCATCAAAAAGAGGACGAACATCATCAAGTAAAACCTGGCCTAAGTCTGTATACCGACGTAACTTATCGATATCGCTTTGTTCTATATTAGCCGTGCCGCCAACGTCGACTTTGGCTAAGGCACTGAACCCAAGTGAAAATGTTTCAAATGCAAAACCAAATCCCAAATTAAGACCAGCGGTTGATTGTAAGCCTGCACCATCTAGATCGCGAAAACCATTAATCACTTCGTTTGAAGTATCAATGGTCGTTTGTAAGTTTTTAATCTCACTTTCTAATAGGTCAACACTATCAAGGTCTTCAAAATTATTGACGTCACGCTCAAATGCTTTCAGGGCGTCGTACGTATCGCCATCTTCTTTTGCATCAGCAACGCGACCATTAATATTGAGGATAAAATAAGCGTCATTTTCTGAACTTTTACCTGAAGCTGTCCCGAGTAGACCTGGATTATAGTTTGAAGCCGCTGACCAATGTGCGTAAGTGGTGCCAGCACCACCACTGCCTAGCGTTCGTGCGGAGTGAACTACGGGTTCAACAGCCATCGCTGTTGTGCTAAGAAAGGTTGTTGCTAGTGCCGTTGATATTATTGACTTTTTCATTGTTTCTCCAAATCCTTGACTGCTGGCTGGGTGTCTAGTTTAGGGTATCTAGGTTTCAGTTGCAGTTAAATTTATCTTACAAATAGAGTGGTCGGACTTATACTTTGCTGGCCAATGTTTGTTATTATAGCCGCCCATTGCAGACCCGCATTGATATTGGTCATTTAATAGGTATTTTTATGAAGCTAAACCCTGAACAACAAGCCGCTGTCACCTACGTAAGTGGCCCTTGCCTCGTCCTAGCGGGTGCAGGTTCAGGTAAAACTCGAGTCATCATCAACAAAATAACTCATCTCATTGAAAATTGTGGCTACGATGCCAAACACATTGCTGCAGTAACCTTTACCAACAAAGCAGCTAGAGAAATGCGTGAACGTATCACTGACTCGATGGATCGCAGCAAAACCAAAGGCTTGCGGATATCAACGTTCCACACGTTAGGTTTGGATGTAATAAAGAAAGAAATTAAAGTCTTAGGCTTCAAGCAAAACTTCTCTTTATTCGATGACCAAGACTGTTTTTCTCTATTAAAAGAACTAACAGAAAAAGAACTCAATGAAGACAAAGAGTCGATTTATCAGTTGATCAATAAGATCTCGAGTTGGAAAAATGATCTTATTTTACCCAAGCAAGCCATGGCGATGGCCGAAGACTCAGAAACGGCTCTTTATGCTGAGTTATATCAGCGCTATCAAAACCAACTGCGCGCCTATAATGCTCTGGATTTTGATGATTTAATTTTGATTCCAACTTTATTATTCAAAACAAATGAAGAAGTTCGAGAGCGCTGGCGCAACAAAATTCGCTATTTGTTAGTTGACGAATACCAAGACACCAATACCAGCCAGTACGAATTGGTCAAATTGTTGGTGGGCGCTCGAGCTCACTTTACCGTCGTTGGTGATGACGACCAATCTATTTACTCTTGGCGCGGGGCCAAACCACAAAATTTAGTATTATTGAGTAAGGATTTTCCAAACCTAAACTTGATAAAGCTAGAGCAAAATTATCGCTCTGTGGGTTGTGTGCTTAATGCTGCAAACGTTCTAATTGATAAAAACCCGCACGTCTTCGACAAAAAGCTAAAAACTAACATGGAATACGGCGAACCGATTCGTGTAATTCAGACCAAAAACGAAGACAACGAAGCCGAACGTGTTATCGCAGAAATCATCGCACATCGATTTACTCATAAATCTCAATATGGCGATTACGCTATTTTATATCGCGGCAATCACCAAAGTCGCATTTTTGAAAAATTGCTGACCTCAAACCGTATTCCATACAAAATCAGCGGTGGCACTAGCTTCTTCTCTCGTGCTGAGATCAAAGACATCATGGCTTACTTGCGTCTACTTGTTAATCAAGATGATGACAATGCGTTTTTAAGAGTGATCAATACACCAAGGCGTCAAATTGGCCCTGCGACATTGGAGAAGTTGGGTATTTTGGCTAATGACAAACACATCAGCTTATTTGAAGCCGCCTTCGACAATGCCTTTATCGGCATGGTGTCTGGTCCAGCCAAAAACGCGATTCAATACTTTACTCGTTGGTTTGTTGAGCTGTCTGATCAAGTTTTACGTTCAGATCCAAAAGAAGCGGTAAAAGATCTTATCAAAGGGATTCATTACGAAGACTGGCTGTTTGAAACCAGCTCAACGCCAAAAGCCGCTGAAATGCGGATGAAAAACGTCAGTGAATTATATAGCTGGGTCAACCAAATGCTTGAAGGTGATGCCGAGCATGAACCACTGACATTGGCCGAAGTTGTCAGTAAGTTAACCCTTCGCGATATGATGGAACGCAACGAAGAAGAAGAGGCTAATAACCAAGTCCAATTGATGACAATGCACGCGTCTAAAGGTTTGGAGTTTCCTTATGTCTTTATGGTTGGTATGGAAGAAGGCATGTTGCCACATCAATCCAGTATCGACGAAGACAATATTGAGGAAGAGCGTCGTCTCGCTTATGTTGGAGTAACCCGAGCTCAGCGTCAGTTGTTTTTAACTTATGCAAAGGAAAGACGCCAATACGGTGAAACCATAATGACCGAACCCTCTCGTTTCTTAGATGAATTAGATCAAAAAGATTTACGCTGGGAAAAGCCCGGACAAGCGGTTAGTGAAGAACATAGAAAAGAAAAGAACAAAGCTAACATTGCGAATCTACGAGCCATGTTAAAAGGGTGACTTAGTCTCTCTAATAATTTTGATTTACTGATTCGTTAAGCTAGTTAAAAACACTAATTAGGCAATAAAAACAACTAAATACAAAAAAGGCTCCACGAGGAGCCTTTTTCAATTCAAAATAAGTAGCGACTATTTAGAGCTTTCAACCATGTAGTCGATGGCTAACTTGATCTCATCGTCAGAACACGCGACACAACCGCCCTTCGCTGGCATTGCATTGAAGCCATTGATTGCATTGCTCGCTAGTACGTCCATACCTTTGTCTACACGTGCAGCCCATGCACCTGCATCACCCATCTTAGGTGCACCCATGATCCCTGCACCGTGACACGCTGCACAAGCACTTTGGTAGACTTGTTCACCAGAACGAGGACCAGACGGAGCTGCTGCAACTGGTTCAGCACCTGCGATGTAAACTTGGCCTACTGGCGCAATGCGTTTTTCAATTTCGCTTTTTTCTTTATCATCCGCGTGAGCTGTCATTACCGCGAACATGGTTAACATTGTCAAAAGCACTTTGATCATTTTGAATTCACCTATTTTGGTTTTGAATTTTTAACTTTGTACATTCTACCTAATGGTCAACCCCTTGCAATATATTAGATTACTAATTCTTAACAAATTTTAGATCACCGTTAAGGTCTAACATAAAAATAGAGGAAAGATCGTCAATTTGCCATTTTAACGATCGGACTGAATAGCGTGGAAGCGTTGAAAATTGGGCGTTTATCGAGCACCTGACAAAGATCCGAAAAAAAGATCCTATTTTTTCTTAAAAAAACTGGATCAATTTTATATTCGAGTGTAAATTATCAATCCGCTCGAAATTGATCGATTTTGAGCTTCTGAATACCTGCCAGTATTTCTGGTATTCGCTGTAGAAAAATAATAATAAAAGCGGAACGCCGCCAACTTAGTACCCAACTCAAGTAACCAAAATATCATCTTTGATATTTAGCCTTGTATTGTGTATTAAAAGTACACTTATCAACTAAGTTATCCACAGGATGTGATAGTTATCAACATTTCCTGCCTTTCTGCGTACCTCTTTATTATGGCGACTTCCGAAACTTTATGGCATTCTTATTCACTATCTTATCCAACGCGACTCGGAAATAATCCACATGACACAACAAGGTACTTCATCTGCGTATAAGCCACTGGTTTTAGTCGACGGCTCCTCTTATTTATTCCGCGCTTATCATGCGCCACCACACCTAACAAATTCTCGTGGTGAAGCGACCGGGGCCATTTATGGCGTAGTTAATATGCTGAAAAGTTTGGTCAAACAGTATTCTCCAGAAAGAATGATCGTTATTTTTGACGCCAAAGGCCCAACGTTCAGAAATGAGATGTACAGTGAATACAAAGCTAATCGCCCGCCTATGCCTGATGATCTCCGTACTCAGATCGAACCATTGCACAATATTATCCGTGCAATGGGCTTACCATTAGTGGCTATTGAAGGCGTTGAAGCAGATGACGTCATTGGTACCATTGCCGACGAGCAGTCAAAGCTTGGCAATGATGTTTTGATTAGTACCGGCGATAAAGATATGGCTCAGCTTGTCAACGAGCATGTTACCTTGATCAACACAATGACAAATACCGTCATGGATCCTGAAGGGGTCGTTAACAAGTTTGGTATCGAACCAAACTTGATCATTGATTACCTTGCGCTAATGGGAGACAAAGTCGATAACATTCCTGGTGTACCAGGCGTTGGTGAAAAAACAGCAGTTGCCTTGATTCAAGGCTTAGGCAGTATCAAAAATATATATAATAATTTGGATAAAGTGGCTGATCTTGGTTTTAGAGGATCAAAATCAATGGCTGCCAAATTAGAAGACAATAAAGAGCAACTCGAGTTATCTTATGAATTAGCAACGATTAAGTTGGATGTCGAACACCAAATTTCGGCTGACGACATGCTAATTAAAGCACCAGATAACACTGCCCTAGCTGAGCTGTTCAAAGAATGTGAATTCAAGCGCTGGTTAAAAGAAATACTAAGCAATAATCCAGAGCTCAGTAGCCAGGTTGAAGCGAATTCAGTGAACAAACCAAGCTCAAGCTCTGAGCTGTCTAGTGAAGATACAGCCGAGCCGGAGTCAATCTCGGTCACCATTGACAAATCAAAATACCTTACGGTTTTAGACGAAGGCACTTGGCAGCAACAAGTCGAGGCGATCAAAGAAGCAGGCCTAATAGCATTTGATACAGAAACTACCGCTCTTGATTATATGGAAGCAGAGCTTGTCGGTTTCTCAATTGCATATAAAAAAGGTGATGATGTTCACGCTTTTTATTTACCAATCGGTCATGATTACCCTGATGCACCAGAGCAATTGTCTTTAGATCAAATCAAACCGGAACTCATGGCCATTTTAACCGATAAACAAATCGGCAAAGTGGGGCAAAACTTAAAATACGACATCAATGTATTAGCTAAATATGACATGCGAATCGACGGTATCGTGGGCGATACTATGCTTCAGTCTTATGTATTCAACAGTACATCGACTCGTCATGACATGGATAGCCTTGCCTTAAAATACCTTGGCCACAAATGTATTTCATTTGAAGAAATCGCGGGTAAAGGCGCAAAACAACTGACCTTCAATCAAATCGCATTAGAAGTAGCGTCACCTTATGCTGCAGAAGATGCAGATATAACGCTAAGATTGTACGATTATTTCAACGAGCAATTACGTCAAATTCCATCATTAAACCAATTGTTTAATGACATTGAGTTGCCATTAATGCCAGTTCTGTCTCACATCGAACAAAATGGTGTATTGATTAACCCTGATCATTTACATGAATTGAGCAGTGAGTTTGCGGCAAAGCTTCAAGAGCTCGAATCGAAAGCCCACGACGTAGCAGGTGAAGTATTTAACCTTGCTTCGACTAAACAACTCCAAGAAATCTTATTTAATAAACTAGAGTTGCCGGTTATCAAGAAAACGCCAAAAGGTGCACCATCGACGGCTGAAGATGTTTTACAAGAGCTTGCACATAAATATGAACTGCCAAAGCTCATTATTGAGTATCGCGGTTTAAGTAAGCTTAAGTCTACTTATACAGACAAGTTGCCACTGATGATCAAATCAGCGACTGGTCGACTGCATACCTCATATCATCAAGCGGTTGCAGCAACAGGTCGATTAAGCTCAACCGATCCTAATTTACAGAATATTCCAATCCGTAATGAGAACGGCCGAAGAATTAGACAGGCGTTTATTGCCCCTGAAGGTAAAAAAATAGTTGCCATCGACTACTCGCAAATCGAATTGCGCATAATGGCTCATTTAAGTGGTGATAAAGCATTACTCAACGCCTTTGCCAATAATCAAGATATTCACAGAGCGACCGCATCAGAAGTCTTTGAAACGCCATTTGAAGAAGTCACTACTGATCAACGCCGTGCAGCTAAAGCTGTTAACTTTGGCCTGATCTATGGCATGTCAGCCTTTGGATTATCCAACCAACTTGATATTGCTAGAGGTAAAGCACAAGAATATATAGATAAATACTTTGAGCGATTCCCTGGTGTCTTGCGTTACATGGAAACGACTCGCCAAAATGCTGAAAAAACAGGTTATGTCGAAACCTTGTTTGGTCGTCGTTTGTATTTACCAGACATAAAAGCGCGAAACGTACCACGTAGAAAGGCAGCAGAAAGAGCAGCGATTAATGCACCAATGCAAGGAACAGCGGCTGACATCATCAAACGTGCAATGTTAAATGTGCATCAATGGGTTGAAGAGAATGAACAAGGCCATGTAAAAATCGTGATGCAAGTACACGACGAACTTGTCTTCGAAATTAGTGAAGACCAACTAGACCGTGTTGTACCAGAGCTGATCAAGCAAATGGAACAAGCGGCTTCTCTCGATGTGCCTCTCATTGCTGAAGCCGATTCGGGAGATAACTGGGACGAAGCACACTAACCACTTTGTTATTTTCTTAAATAAGACTAAAGCCTGATTAAACAATCAGGCTTTTTTATACACGGCAGGTGTAATTTAATTACAAAAATGAAAAATAAAAATATTAGAGCTAAAATTCTACTTCTGTCACGAACGCCAATAAAAATTAGTCTAATTTGCAATCGTATGAATTAGTCACCTGGTCAGTCCAGAATAATAAACAATCAATTTATAATCGCTTATTTTATAGGCAGTTATGTACCTTTAAAATCCAAGCACCTTCCAAACCCTATAAAACAAAGGGTTTTTATCATAAAAAAAGATCGAATATTTTTAGAGTATATACTTTACTTTCTAATTTCTTCGGTTATTATACTTATGTCTCTCGAAATGAGTTGACCCTGTTGATATTTGACATTTAATAGCCTCTCCCCTTTCGCTATGACCGATGCTCTTTGAGCGTCGGTTTTTTTTTGCTTATTTACCAGCCATTCATTACAGAATCCTGAAAGTTAAATACAAAAAAAAGACCAAACAAGGTTGGTCTTTCTTCTTTTAATACTGTGTTGCTTGTCTATTAGCTTATTCAGCTGGCCCTGTCTCAGACTCTTCTGATTGAGTTGTACTCTCAGTTTGCTCAACTTGAGGCTCGACAAGCTCTGCTGCATTCAACCACTCATCAAGCTTACGAGAAAGCTGTGGAATACCTTTCTTTTTAAGAGAAGAGAAAAGCTCAACGGTAACATCGCCCTGGAAAGCGAGTGACGCTTCGCGAATTTTTAGTAGCTCTGCTTTTTGTTTACCAGACTTAAATTTGTCTGCTTTCGTTAGTAGCACTAATACAGGTAAACCAACGTCGACAGCCCAAAAGATCAAATCTTGATCTAGCTCTTTCATCGGGTGACGGATGTCCATCAAAACAACTAATCCCTTTAAGGACTGACGCTTTTCTAGGTATTCAGAAAGAGACTTCTGCCACTTTAATTTCATCGCAAGTGGTACTTTTGCAAAACCGTAACCTGGCAAGTCAATCAAGCGACGGTCCGGTTCTTCCAAATTAAATACATTAATCAATTGAGTACGACCAGGCGTTTTACTGGTACGAGCTAGACCAGTTTGTTGTGTTAACGTATTTAATGAACTAGATTTACCTGCATTAGAACGACCAGCAAAAGCAACTTCATAACCTGTGTCAGCAGGTAACTTTCTGATATCAGGAGCCGAGGTAAAAAACGACGCCTTACGGTAGTTAATAATAGATTTTGACACTTAATTTCCTCTGGCATTGACGTCGAACGTTAATAATTCAACAACTTGTACTAAATATAACGTCGAAGAATCTTTCACATTGTGACATTTGGTGTAGAATATGGCTAATTATACTCTTTGCGTGAACGGCTTCATAGCGAAAGACAATATAATAAACCAACAAACAACAGAGATACTAATATGAGAAATATTGCATTATCACTTACCATGCTATTCGGCCTCATTGGCTCTGCTCAAGCAGTAGACGGCGATGTTGAAGCAGGTAAAGCTAAATCAGCAACCTGTGCGGCCTGTCACGGTCCAGATGGTAACAGCAGCATTACAGCGTATCCTAAAATTGCGGGCCAACACGCCGGTTATTTATATAAGCAGTTAAAAGAATTTAAGTTAGGCATGACCTCAGGGGGTAAAGAAGGTCGTGTAAACGCAGTAATGGGTGGCATGGCAATGCCATTATCAGATCAAGATATGAAAGACATCGCAGTTTATTTCGCTTCTTTAACTACATCAGCGGGTACGACACCTGAAGATGTAATCACTGAAGGTGAGTTATTATATCGCGGTGGTGATATGGAACGTGGAATTCCAGCTTGTCAGGCTTGTCACGGTCCTCGTGGCGTTGGCCAAAGCCTTGCCGGCTTCCCTAAGATTTCTTTCCAGCACCCAGAGTACACAAAGATTCAATTGGAAATGTTCCGCTCTGGTGAACGCAACAATGACATGAATCGAATGATGCGTGACATTGCTAGTAAATTGACTGATAAAGATATTGAGATTTTATCAAAATACCTATCGGGACTTCACTAACCCCCGAACCGATATCAGTAAAAAGAGCACCTTTTAAGGTGCTTTTTTTATAAATATAAGGAAAAACCTGGGTGTTTTTTCATCTTTTAGTGAACTAATAAAAAGAACTCAACGTATATTTCCTTATATTCACCTCCTTTGGTCTTACATGCTTTGTGAGACATCAACCAGTACCAAACTAAGATATTTCTTAAATAAAAGTTTAAAAAACAACCAACCCTTTGTTTTGTAAGGAAATACCGCTTTCATTAAAGGACAGGTGTAAAAAAATGTTAATTTTTACTTGAGTCTCGTCTCAGAAAGAGTACATTTACTCCCGTTGCCACGTAATAGAAAACAAAATGGATTCTACCTAAGGAATAGGTGTGGTAAGCATTATTTCTAGAATTGCCCACTTGGCAAGCATGGAAGAAATAAGAAAGCACCAATGATTGGTCGATAAAATATAAAAACATACATGGAATGTTAAATAAAAAAAATACGGAAAATTGCAGAAGTGACAAGACAAGGTGTCGTGCGTTCGGAAGGATATTCGAAATAAAAATAGGAGAAGTGTCAGATTTTTAATCCAACACTTGCTAGAATTAGAGGCGATAGCGGTCACACTGTCGCCTTTTTTATTGCCTGCAATTCGGCATATCAGTTAAAATCCGCTTATTGACCCCATTCATAATTATTTGTCCAAACTGGAGACTCCATGACTCGTCGTAAAAAAAGCCGTAAAGTCGGTCAAATTGGTGTTAGGAAACAGGAAACTCGTCCTTCTGACACTAAGACGCCACGCAAAAAGAAAGCCCCAAAAGGCCAGCAGTCAGGGAATAGAAACAGCTTAGTTGATGACAAGGTAAAATCGACAACGACGAGTGCCGGTTCGACCAAAAAAGACCCTAGAATTGGCAGTAAGAAAGCCATTAGCCTAGTTAAAGCCGAGCCAGTACCAAAACCACAAAAGCCAAAGCTTGACCCAAATAAAGCGGTACCAGCAGCTAAATTAGAAAAAGTTAAAGAGCAAATTGATCCGCAAGTTGAGTTGAACAATATTGAGTCAGACGAGCGTTTAATCGACTTAGCAGAGCGCGTTGAAAATGGTGAGTTAATCACAGGTAAAGACGCCAAATACTTCAACAAGATGATGGATAGGCATGCCGAGCTGTTAGAAATACTTGGACTTGAGGAAACCTCTGAGGAACCTGATCCACTCTCTGCTTTAGATGATGCGGACCAGTGGGATGACTTACTAAACGATAAAGATTAAGAATATGTGGTATGTAATTTCGGCGTTAGCCGTGATCATAGTTTCTGGTTTGGCGTTTTATGCAGGCCGGTTACTTTGGAAGTTAAAAGAACAAAACGAAGCTGTAGCAAACGAAAAAGCAAAAAAAGAAAAGTACTTAGTCGATAGTATTTCTCATATCGCCAAGGCGATGCGAGAAAAGCAATGTGAGTACTCTGAAGGTGTACTTCGTATTTGGGTTCTACTTGATCACTATAACTCAGGTAAGGAATCTCCGAAGGATTACGCAGCGTTATATCCTGGCTTTGCCAAGTTGTATGACGTAGTAAAAGATATGCCGACACATGAAGCTAGAAAGAAGTTTTCTAAAAAAGAAATCTTCGAGATGGACTCCAAACGATGGGCTGCAGAAAAAGAGTATGAACAGCAAATTGATACCGACTTAGAAGTATTATTAAAAGAGTTTCCATAGCTCATCATCGAACTTCCTTTTAATTTGATAGTCCACACTTCGAAATAAAGACACGTAAGTTTAATTACAAATAAAAGCAGTGATATAGGCATCACTGCTTTTTTTTATGCAAAATTACAAATGATAATAATTCTCACTTGCAATAAGTAAATTGATATTCTATTATCACCCCAGTTGATAATGATTCTCATTAAGAATAATCAAAACGTCTATCAGAGTGTGGCGGGCATAGCGCAAAGTTCCGCTTAATATAAATATGGAGAAAGGAGCTACTTATCGAGAAAGGTAAATATCAGTTTTAACCTACTGAAAAAAGGGTTAATAAGTGTTTGTTGGTAGAAATGAAAAGCCACCTGTGCGGTGGCTTTTTCATATTCGTAAATAGTTGCGTAATACGTTAGCTGTTGTTTAACTTGGCCAACAGCTTGTCTTTTTCTGTCCAGACCGCATTCAACCAATTTTGAAAGCGTACTTTAAAGGCATCATCTTCAAAATAATCACCCACTATTTCCTCGTTCACTTCCATTACTTCAATTTTGACTTGTACGCGCTTTAATTTACCCATCAACATATCTTGTGCCGGGACTTCATTGTCTGGGTAGTTAAGTGTCACGTTTAAAACACCTGAAAACAAGTGCCCCATTGCAGCCAACGTAAAGGCAATACCACCCGCTCTTGGCGGCAACAGATGCTGTAAATCCGTGCCTGACTGGCGTTGTTTCTCTTTTGTAAAACGAGTTCCTTCAACAAAGTTAATAATCGTTGCTGGAATGTATTTGAATTTGGCACAAGACTCCTTAGTCGTACGAATGTCTTCCCCTTTTTTCTCAGGGTGCTTCTCTAAATAACTACGACTAAAACGCTTCATAAATGGCATATCCATGGCCCAAGCAGCCATGCCGACAAATGGCACCCATTTTAATTCATTCTTTAAGAAAAACTTTGGTGTCGGCAAAGTATGTAAGGCCACTTGAGTAAGTACAAGAATATCTACCCAACTCAAATGATTACAGATTAACAGGTACCAACTTTTTTTATCGTATTTATTATCTGAGTCTATTTCCCACTTAATGGGGTTCGTTAAGTTCATCGCCAACAAGTTACACAAAGCCCAACCCCTAAATAGGATGTTGTTTACCCAGCTAATGCCCAATGAAATGGGTTTGATTGGAATAAAGAATTTAACTAAACCCAAGCAAAAAATAGCTCCACCTATCACAGCCGTGATCATAAAAAACAGTGGTACTGTAATAAAAATTAAAATCCAACTAGGTAAAAATGAAAGCATATTAATTCCTTATTTTGCGACTTCCGCTTGTTCTTTCAAACGCTGCAATGTGTTTTCTTTTTCAATCCAAACCGAATTCACCCAGGTATGGAGGCGCTTTTTGTATTCTTTGTCATTGGCATAATCACCTAGCAAGTCATGGGTAATTTCATGCAAGTTAACATGTAGATACACGTCCTTTAAGCGTCCAGAGATAAAGTGCCAAAACGTTGGAATCTTATTCGGATAATAAATTGTGACATCAACCACTTTGTGAAGCTGTTCACCCATTACGGTGAGAACAAAACCAATCCCCCCCGATTTGGGCTTAAGAAGTCCTTCATAAGGGCTTTGTTGTGCCTCATGTTTTGCTTGAGTAAAACGGGTACCTTCAATGAAGTTCATGACTGAAACTGGTTTATATTTAAACCTTTCACAGGACTTTTTAGTCGTTTCCAAATCTTTACCCTTGAGGTGCGGGTTTTTAGCCAAGAAGTCCTTTTTGTATCGACGCATAAATGGAAAGTCGAGTGCCCACCAAGCGAGACCAAGAATCGGGACATAAATCAATTCTCGTTTTAAGAAAAACTTAAGAAAAGGTATCTTGCGATTAAACACACGCTGAAGAATTAAAATATCTGTCCATGACTGATGGTTCGCAAGTACTAAATACCAGTCTTTTGGTGAAAAGTTAGTGTCGCCAGATAAATGAATTTTGTAGTTGCTGAACAGGGTTTGAATACCTGTGTTCACCGTGACCCAACCCATTGCACAAAAGTCTAACGCTATAGTGATATATTTACGTGTAAACTTAAACGGAATCAATTTGAACACTGACAATACAAAAATGGGCGTTGCCCAAAATAACGTATTAATTGTGTAAACCAAAAATGAAATTATCCCTGTGAAAACACGGCCAATCGCCGCCAACATTTCAAACATGATTGTTCCTCAATTAATCTTCAAAGTAAGTATATCCGGTTAGTCCGGCTTGTAATTCTTCAATAAATTGCTCAGCTTTAACTGAATCTATTTCTGCTCTTATCATTTGGCTTTCGTAACTCGCCAATAACTTATCCGCGTCATACTGAACATGCGCCAATACATCCGCCACGTTTTCACCTTTGATCGACTGAGTAAATACATAACCTCGTGGGTCAGACGCATCAAGTTCGACATGAACGGAGTCCGTATCACCAAATAAATTGTGTAAGTCACCCAAAATTTCTTGATACGCGCCAACCATAAACATACCGATTAAATAGTCGTTGTGGTCGGTGTAAGGCGGCAAGGCTAATGTACTTTCAATCCCTGCACCATCTACATAGTTACGAATCTGACCGTCTGAATCACAAGTAATGTCTTGGATAATTGCCCGGTTTTCTAAAGGTTTATCCAGATATTTTATTGGCATGACAGGAAATAGTTGCTCAATTCCCCATACATCAGGTAACGATTGGAATAAACTAAAGTTAACAAAAAGTTTGTCGGCTAATTTTTCATTGATTTCGTCAAGGACCTCGCGATGTGAACGAGACCTAGGGTCCAACTCTTCTCTCACTGTACTTAGTATTTTGAAATACAACTGCTCCACTTTGGCCCAATGTAACATGCTGATCAGTCCAACGACGTATTGTTGGTGAGCATCAGAAAACAAATGAACCGCATCGTGGAAAGACTCTAAGGCATGCCGGCCATCAATTAACTGATAAGAACGCCAAAGCTCATGAATAATGGTTGGACAGTCTTCATTTGGTGGTGTGACGACGTCAGGAACAGGCGCTTTTTCAACATCTATAACATCGGTGATCAACATAGCGTGATGCGCAGTCATTGCACGACCTGATTCAGTAATGATATCAGGATGCGGTAAATCGAATTTTTCACAGATTTCAACAATAGGCGCGATAACATTTTTGGCGTACTCCGCCATCGTGTAATTCATTGAGCAAGCACTGCGAGAGCCCGTTCCTTCGTAATCAACGCCCAGACCACCGCCTACATCGATAATGCTAATAGGTACACCCATTTGATTTAACTCGGCATAATGACGAGCACACTCACGAATCGCATTGTGAATATCTCTGATATTGGCAATTTGAGAGCCAATATGAAAGTGAACCAATTTGAGATGTTCAAGCATGTTAGCAGACTTAAGTTTGTCGATAACTTGTAGAACCTGGTTTGCTGATAAGCCAAACTTACCTTTTTCCCCACCCGTGTTCTGCCACTTGCCTTTGCCGATAGAATTTAGCCGAATTCGAATACCGATAGTTGGCAAAACTCCAATATCTTTAGCTGCTTCAACTAACGCGTCTACTTCCGTCATCTTTTCGATAACGATATGAACCTGATGACCCATTGCTTGGCCAATACAGGCCAAACGCAAAAACTCACTGTCTTTGTAGCCATTACAAACGATGGTAATTGGTTTGTCTGAAATTCCCAAAATCGCCATCAATTCAGGCTTACTGCCCGCTTCAAGGCCCACTTTATTGGATGGATGTGAAACCAGCTTTTCAACAACAGAGAATTGTTGATTTACTTTAATTGGATAAACGGCAGTATATTTTCCTCGGTATTCACGCTCTTTTTTAGCATTAACAAATGCATTAATAAGAGACGTCGCGCGATGCGTTAAAATATCGGTAAAACGCACAAGGATGGGTAAGGTCAGCCCTTCTTCTTTTAACTGTTCTGCTAGGGTCGCTAAGTTAATAGTGTTAGCACCGGTTCGCTTTAATGGGTTGACGCACAATTCACCTTGTTCGTTAATATCTACATAACCCTCGCTCCAACGTTTTACGTTGTAGGTTTTTTTTGCAAACTGGACCGCCGACTTAGTCATTCAACACCCTCAAAAACACACTTGGTTAATCATTTACCAAGTAGTTAAGACCCAAAATAGATCTCGCATTTTAGCCTATAAATGACCGCAAACAAAAAGTAAAAATTGCGATAAAGCCATTTATAAACGAAAATAACCCAGTAAATTTAAACTTTTTTACTTATGGAGACGTGAGTGACCACGCAAAAAAACACAACCCCGTCATTAATGAACGATGAATGGTGTAACGAAATCAACAACGGTGCAGCGTTTGGCTTGAAAATTAAGCAAAAGCTTGCCAGTAAGCAATCTGACTTCCAGCTTGTTGAAATCTATGAAACTGAAGAGTTTGGTAATTTAATGATGCTAGATGGCTGTACCATGGTCTCTAGCCGAGAAAACTTCCTTTATCATGAAATGATGAGTCACCCAGCATTGTTCAGTCACCCAAATCCGAAAAATGTGGTGATCATCGGTGGTGGTGACTGCGGTACTTTACGCGAAGTCCTCCGCCACAAAGGTGTAGAGAGTGTACACCAAATCGATATCGACAAAGTTGTCACAGACATGGCCGAAGCATTCTTTCCTGAACTATGTGAAAAGAACAATGACCCACGTGCACACATCATGTTTGATGATGGCATCAAGTTTATGGCAGAGGCGAAAGACAACTCAATTGATGTAATCATCGTGGACAGTACAGACCCAGTAGGTCCAGGTGAAGGTTTATTTAACCATGCCTTTTATACAAACTGTTTACGCGCACTGCGAAATGACGGTATTTTTGTTCAACAAAGTGAGTCGCCACTGCTGCATTTAGAGCTGCTACTTGATATGCGTCAAGCCATGTTAGATGTGGGCTTTAGTGATTTAAGTCATGTCAACTTCCCACAAATGATTTACCCGTCTGGTTGGTGGTCAGGGACTATGGCGAAAAAAACAGGTAAGTTCGACGGCTTTAGGCAAGAGGACGCCACAGCGCTAGCAAATGAAGGCGAACTTCAATATTACAATGCCGATATGCACCAAGCCTCCCAAGCACTACCTAACTTCCTAGCGAAGGCATTTGCTAATCAGAAATAATAAAAAACCCAGCTAAGCTGGGTTTTCTTTTAATCTATGGGTTCTATCCACACTGACTGAGAGTAGTGTTCATAATGTAGATGAAAACGTTTCCCTTCTTTTTCATAATCAATTTGGTGGCGATCCATTCCGTAATCTGTCGCTTTGATTTCTGCTCCCTCAGCCTCAATAAACTCTTGAGCAAACTCTTTAAAATCGTCCCAATCGGGAATGGGTGAAACAGAAACGTGCTGAACTTTTTCTTGAGTCTCAGGAGGTAACACTTTAAAACTGAAACGATTACTCATCTAATCATTGCCTTTCTTAAAAAATTTATCGCAACTATAATAAAACTAGGATAAAGCACGCTTTATTATTTATTAACTAGTCCGCTTAATTTTAGCCTGATTTGAGAATTATGGATATTCAAAGTTTAACGAAACAACTCGATGATTTACATCAATCTCCCCCTTTTGAAAAATGGAACCCGCCTTTTTGTGGAGACATTGATATCGTCATTAAGGAGGATGGACGCTGGTTCTACATGGGCTCACCCATAGGACGTCTAAAGCTAGTCCAGTTGTTTGCCTCTGTGCTGATCAAAGAAAACGACGAGTACTTTTTAAAAACGCCAGCAGAAAAAGTGCGAATTCAAGTCGAAGATGCACCTTTTACTATTACACAATGGCAAACTAAACCGACCGATGAAGGTGATGCCATTATTGTTACCACTAATCTCGAACAACAATTTGTTCTAGGCGACCAGCATCCTCTCATCAATGAAACTGAAAATAATGAAGCTGCCGAGCCAAAACTGTACGTTCAAGTACACCGAGGGCTGAGAGCCAGAGTACACCGAAATGTGTTTTATCAATGGATCAACCTGGCCGATAGTACAGAAAACAACCAAACAAATTCTTTTTTTATCGAAAGCGCAGGCAGACGATTTATCTTAGGAACCGCATAAACCCTCGTCTACTGTACGTTTTGGTTACACTTAAACATTTAATTTGCTGATTTTTCGAACAAAAACTGTATCTCTACCCATTTTACAAAAATGTAACAAAAGGTAATACTCTCCTCACGCATCAGATAGCCCCTTTATTTTCCATTACCTTTTTTAGTTGGAGAATGTCGGTTACCTAGGGAGAAGGTATGGTTATTTTTAGACGAAATTACAGACAAGAAATGTTACAAAAAGGTGATTACTCGGATAACAAATCGCCAAAGTTGAAACACTTTTTTTATGCCTCCTTATTGGCGTCAAGCTCGTTAGCTTTGTTGTTGTATATTATCGATATAGATTTTGTAACTCACTACTTCTCCACGTTGGCAGCCCCTTTAGACGCCGCTTCAACACCTTCTGAACTGGCTGACAGTAATAATGGTTAGCCTATTAAAAAACCGTTTCTGGTCGCAAAGCCAATTTGTGTTACAAGGCAGTAATGCAGAATGTGGTTTAGCCTGTATCGCTAACCTTCTAAATGCTCATGGTAGTCATATCGGTTTACAACACCTTAGAAGGCTTTTTCCAAACTTCTCAAATGGCGGGACATTAGCTGATGTGATTACGGCATTAAAAAAGCTGAATTTTAGTTCGACACCATATTCTCTTGATACTGAAGAACTAAACCAACTTACTCTGCCTTGTATACTTCATTGGGACATGAATCATTTTGTGGTGTTAACCAAAGTAAGTGATGATATTTTTACCGTTGTCGATCCAGCCAAAGGAGAACGAAGGCTTAATGAAGACGAATTTAATCGTTATTTTACTGGCGTAGCCTTAACCGCCGCTCCACAAGCTAATTACACACCGACCCAGGCGCCAGACGGCACATCGATCACTAAGTTGGTTCCTGTTACATCAATCGTAGTGACCACCTTTCTTAAAGTCTTTTTATTGTCCCTTGTTTTGCTCGGGATCTCTTTATCAATGCCTTTATTTTTGCAGGTCACCATTGATAATGTCATCCCTAATAGAGACGGTATTTTGTTGGCACAACTTGTTGTTATATTTAGCGTGCTCATAGCCTTGCAAAGTTATACAACCGCACTACGTGCAAGATTCACCCTCTTTTTAAGCACTCACATTGGTACCGAACTTACCTCAAATACCTTTGAACACTTATTAAAGCTTCCACTTACTTATTTTAAAACTCGTTACCCAGCCAACTTGCAAGCGCGCTTCGATTCTATCGAGCAGGTTCGATTCTTATTAAGTAATAAACTCGTTGAATCCGCGCTCGATGGCATGATGGCAATAGGTATTTTTATTGTCCTATTTGTTTATCAACCTTTACTAGCGGGTTTAATCATGATGACGACCGTGGTTTATGTTTGGGTAAGGTTTCGTGCGTATCAACAAACTAAACTACTGACGGATAGAGTCATTGACTCTGGGGCGCAAAATGCAGCTTACTTTCTTGAAACCGTTCAAACCATTCAGTCGATTAAACTAGCGCAATTAGAGCAGAGCCGACTTACAAACTGGCAGTCAAAGCTCATTTCTTATTTCAATTCTCGACTTCACCTCAATTGGCTGAAAATTAATGTCCAGCAACACTGTAACTTAATAATTGGGCTGGATAACTTGTTGATCATTACGGTAGGTGCCTTTTTTATAATCTCAGTACCAACAGCTGAGCAAGTATTTACCTTAGGCATGCTGACCGCGTTCATTGCATATAAGGTACAACTTAACTTTCGCTTAACTAATTTTATTGAAAACGTATTTGAATTGAAGCTTCTATCGTTGCATGTTGAGCGGATTGCCGATATTACCAATGAGCCAGAAGAAAAGCGTCAAGAGGCTCAGTTAGATGACTGTCACACTCTTGAGGTATCAGAACTTGATTTTTGTTATCCAGGTTCACAAGTCCCCACACTTAAGGCCCTCAACTTTTGCATAAACAAAGGTGATCACGTTGCGATTATTGGACCATCTGGTTCGGGAAAGTCATCAATATTTAATGTTTTACTTGGTATTTACCCTTACCAAAGTGGTTGTATTTTAATTAATGGTGAACCATTCAATTCAGAACAATTACATGCTTTTAGACGGTTCGTCGGCGTTGTGTCTCAACAAGATGTCCTGCTATCAGGAACCATCTTGAACAATATTACTGGGTTTACTGAAAAGCCTGACATACAACTCGCCCAACGAGTATGTGAAATCTGTTGTATTTCGAAAGCTATCGAAGCCCTGCCAATGACTTATCAAACCCCGATTGGCGAATTAGGCGCCGTCCTATCAGGTGGAGAGCAACAAAGGCTTCTACTTGCCCGAGCGCTCTATGATAAGCCTAGTTGGTTAGTTCTGGATGAAGCGACGGCTCACTTGGATCAAAGAACCGAACAACAAATCTATAACAATTTGCGTGATTTAGATATGACCATTGTCTCTATCACTCACAGGTCGAATGCGACGCGCTTTGCATCAAAAGTGCTAACACTCGACACAAACGGCAGAATTTCTGTCCGCTCAACCTAGCAACAAGTCCAAATTGATAATAAATAAAGAGAAGGATTCCTATGAATATCAACAACGAGCACCTGCTATCAAAAAGAGAATTACAGGTTTATCAACATATTATTTGTGGTGAAAGTCAAAAGGAGATCGCTGATAAATTATACATCTGCGTGAGGACAGTGAAGTTTCATTCTGGAAACATTTATCAAAAACTAAACGTCAAAAACAAGGCAGAGTTGTTACGCCAAATTCAACAAGAAGAAACGATTGCACTACAAAGAATGAAAATAGCGGAATCTGGACCTAAGTTCAGCTGACATAATAAATAACTATTCTACATTTGTAATGTCATTAAATAAAACGGGAGCGAATGCTCCCTCACCTTAGAAGTATTAGGTGACATTACAAAGGAATAGTTATGCCAAATACTTCATCGACTTCAACAAAAACTATCGCGCTAAACCCTTTATCTATGCCATGCACGGCAGGCATTCACCGAGCTCTTACAGAAGAGAAGTCGACTGCTAATCAGATATTTCGAAGCACTCCTTTAACCAAGACTCATAACAATTTATTAGACGCGACATGTAGCGCAATTTTCTCCCATGCTTTAAATATGGTGTTGCCAATCGGGACTGTTGAGGTCAAGTCAGTGCAACATGTATTCAGCGAGGCGGACTGCGGCAATATAGACGAGAAAGACAAAGCAGTGTCTATCAGTGCAACTTCATTAAGCCCTGGAAAGTTTATAAACTCAGCCAACTACGGGGACTTAAACGTCGCCAACAAACGTCTTGAAACCTACCGAATCCGCCAAGCGTTTTCGGATTTAAACAGCGCATTTGGTACCGAGCAAAAGTTTACTCAATTCATTACACGTACTCTTGATAACTGTGCAAATCAAACCGCTTATGCTTACGTACATCAAATTGGTTTGGGCAGTATCACACCCGAAGATATCACTATTGATGGCAAGTGGGTCGGATTAGCAAATGCTGGACTACAGGTAACACCTGAAATTAATGGTAGCGCGGCAACTTCGTTAAATAACGGCCACGACTGGCAGCAAGAGCATACTGATTTAAGTTCAATTTATATAAAATGGGTTTGTTACTACAACTCATTTAATCAAACCCAAATCAATACCGATACACTCATCGACTTTTATAACGATAAATTTAACCAGTATCTAGAAAAATACTCTGTCGAGTTCATTGGCTATGAATCATCTGTAGCAAGCTTTGCTGATTTAAAAGCGGAGAAGCGCTTTTTGGTCAAGCTCATAAAAGCAATATACAACCGGGCTCAGCATAGTGATTCGTTAAAACCTATTACGTTAAAACAGATATTACTGGCCGAAATAAGTGCTTTTTATTGTTGCTCTAATTCAGGTGAACCTAAAGTGGCTAGTCCCAATTGTGACGCCACTACATGCCAAATAAATGAAGGCCGCTTTCCTGACTTTTCTAGCTCACATGCTCAAACCGTCAGTAAAAAGCAAACGGTCGATACTTCCACACGACAGTCTCGTTTAATTGAAACAATGCGTGAATTTTATAACTCGCCGTTTACCCACTCTGCGCAATCTATCGCGTGTGCAATTAAAGCCTTTAGGAAAGTTATCTTTTCGGACGCGTTATCTAATTCTGTTGTTAAAGGCGTAATCACTCAAAAACTAGCGACCAGCGGAACACAAGACTTAGAAAAGCTGACAAATAGATATCGAGAACTTGCATGTTGGCTATTTAATCGATTAGACAGTTCGGTTCACGTCATTCTATTTGTTAATAGCTTTGTGAAATGCTTTTTTGTTCCGGTTACCCATTCATTTGTTTATGAGAACTTCAAAAATGGGGACCGATATTCATTCATGAATTTACCGGATCTAATGGAGTACCTATCTCGCCAACCTCAATTAGATTTTTACCTGCCAGGCGTTGATGGCTGGCAACGACTCGAACAACTTATCCGGTTGCTTTTGAATGTTGAGCAAGCCAATGGGTAAGAAGCGGCTAGCTTGCATAGACATTGAACGAAACATACAAGCCAGCCAATTAACCGCGGTTAAACCGCACTTAACTAACCACGATGTGGTTAAGGTTTAGTATACACAAAGGAACAGGAACAAAAGGATCAGTTTTACACTACGTATTAGTTTCAGAATTCGGTGTGTTACCGAAACCCTTGCGGACTTGAACGGAACACAAGGGATAACCTGTTGCAATTGCAACAACTTAACGAACAGGCCTAGGCCTAAGGAAATAAAATGAAAACATTAACAACTAGCCAAACTCAGCAAGTATCAGGTGGCGCATTTTTTAATATTGTCCGCTGGATTATCCAAGAAGTGATGTTTGCCGCAATAGACGACATCTTATCCGGTAATATGCAGGCGCTTGGCGAACGTGAAAACCGCCCTGTAGGTACGCGCCCATAAACGCACCTCGTATTTAATATAAAACTTTAGCAAGCTGAAATTAGCGGTAGCTTGCTTTTGAGCTGCTTATTTAAAACGTCGAATATGTTAGACCGCCAAAACAAAATAACGTTAGATAAACCGACAGTAATGAGTTTTTCTAGAGAAGCTGAGCTATTTGTTGGTATATTTCCGCTGCTTTGGCTGGAGTTAAATTACCTTTTACATTGATTTCACCTGTGGTCACAGAAACGCGAATTTGTTCTTTGGGGATGTCAGGGGTCGGGTTATCAATGGTTTGCTGTCGTTGTTGGGAAGGTGTTCGAGACAAGTCGACGGCTGCTGCGGGATTTATATTTGTTGTACGATCAATCACCTGTGCCTTATCCGGTCTGGTGGATACAGCATTACTCGTTTTGGTCTGTTCAATACCTGCAGTCACTGGCACTGGTGTGCCAACCAACGTCATAACTACCTCACTGCTATCAAGCACAACTAAAGGTTAGATTAACTTTTTTAATTATAGTTCACTTTTACGTAAGCAATAAAAAACCGGCTCATTCTATAGAATCGCCGGCTTTATTATTTTCTATTTTTCTAGATAGCACAACTTAGATAAGAACTAGTTGATGCCTAATTTTTTCTCTAAGTAATGGATGTTCGTACCACCATTTTGGAAGTGCTCATCATCCATAATTAATTGCTGTAGCGGCACGTTTGTTTTGATGCCATCAATCAACAACTCATTTAAGGCATGTTCCATACGCTTGATAGCAATACCACGGTTTTCACCGTAGGTGATCAGCTTACCAATCATTGAGTCATAGTTAGGTGGCACCTTGTAATCTGTGTAGATATGTGAATCCCAACGAACCCCTAAACCACCTGGCGAGTGAAAACGCTTAATTTGACCCGCACATGGGATAAATGTTTCTGGGTCTTCAGCATTGATTCGACACTCAACCGCATGACCGCGAATCTGAATATCTTCTTGCGTCAATGATAATGGCTGACCTGCAGCAATACGCAATTGCTCTTTGATTAGGTCGACGCCAGTAACCATTTCCGTTACAGGGTGCTCAACCTGAATTCGCGTGTTCATCTCAATGAAGTAGAACTCGCCATTTTCATATAAGAACTCAAACGTACCAGCACCGCGATAGCCAATTTCAATACAAGCGCGAACACAACGATCGCCAATATATTTACGTAGCTCTGGTGTGATACCTGGTGCTGGAGCCTCTTCAACCACTTTTTGGTGACGACGTTGCATTGAACAGTCACGTTCACCTAAGTGAATCGCGTTGCCTTGACCGTCCGCCAGAACCTGAACTTCAATATGACGAGGGTTTTCAAGGAATTTTTCCATGTAAACCATTTCGTTATTAAACGCCGCACCGGCTTCCGCTTTGGTCATTTGGATAGAGTCGATAAGTGACTCTTCATTGCGCACAACACGCATACCACGACCACCGCCGCCACCAGCAGCTTTAACAATAAGAGGATAGCCAATACGACGAGCAATTTGCTTGTTCGTATCTGCGTCGTCACCCAATTCACCATCAGAACCTGGTACACAAGGTACGCCAGCTTTTTTCATTGCTTCAATGGCTGACACTTTGTCACCCATTAAACGAATCGTGTCACCTTTAGGACCGATGAAAATAAGTCCACTTTGCTCAACTTGGTCAGCAAAATCAGCGTTCTCTGCTAAGAAACCATAACCCGGGTGAATCGCAACGGCATCCGTTACTTCTGCTGCCGCAATAATTCGAGGGATATTTAGGTAACTGTCCATCGCCGATGCTTTACCGATACAAATGGTTTCATCAGCTAACAACACGTGTTTAAGATTTCTATCTGCCGTTGAGTGAACCGCAACAGTTTTGATTCCTAGCTCTTTACAAGCTCGCAATATACGCAGTGCAATCTCACCGCGGTTTGCGATGACTACTTTATCTATCATGACTGACCCCTATTATTCGATGATGAATAGTGGTTGTTCAAATTCGACTGCGTCTTCGTTCTCTACTAGGATTGCTTTAACCACGCCGGCTTTATCCGACTCAATTTGGTTCATCATCTTCATCGCTTCAACGATACACAATACATCGCCTACTTTTACAGTCTGACCCACTTCAACAAATGGAGGGTTTGAAGGAGAAGAAGCACGGTAAAAAGTACCAACCATTGGTGATACCACTTGGTGACCACTTGGTTGTGCCGCTTCTGATGACTCAGCGCTTGCACTTGGTGCTGCTGGAGCCGCTTGTGGAGCAGGCGCTTGAGGCGCAGCTTGTGGCGCTGCATATTGAACTGGCGCAGGAGCCATTGCTGGGGCACCTGAGATGCGGATAGACTCATCGCCTTGCGTGATTTCAATCTCACCAACGCCAGACTCTTTAACCATATCGATAAGTGTTCTGATCTTACGAATATCCATTTTTATCACCTATTATTCTATTAATTCTTATTAATGTACGAGTGGCAAATGCCGATTCTTTTCAATCTCGGTCTTATCCATTTTTAAAAGCTGGTGCCGAGTTAAATTCGTTTTATTCCGCAAATGTGCTGATGGCTTTATCGAGCGCAAAACGGTATCCGTCTGCACCCAAACCACAAATCACACCAACGGCAATATCTGATAAAAATGAGTGGTGTCGAAATGATTCCCTTGCATGTACATTAGATAAATGAACTTCAATAAATGGAATTTCAACGCCCAGTAAGGCATCGCGCAACGCGATACTTGTGTGGGTTAAGGCGGCCGGATTAATCACAATAAAGTCCACCTTGCCACGAGCTGCATGAATAGCTTCAATAAGGTCACCTTCGTGATTGGTTTGAAGATGCTCTAGTGCTACCGAGTTTGCTTCGGCTTGTGCCGTCAACGCCTCAACAATATCGCTTAATGTTTGTGAGCCATACACTTCTGGTTCACGGCTACCCAACAAATTTAAGTTGGGACCATTTAACACTAAAACCTTTCTAATTGTTGACATCATGCCGCCTTCTTGACTCATTTCATTTACTTCCGATCAATAGGTTGATATTTGAACTAACTTTACTAGGTTAGACATATAAAACACCATTAATCAGAAGATTTAAAGCCATTATAGAGAAATAAACACAATTAACAGCAAAATACTGGTCTAATGACCGAAGTTACAACGGCACAAACCCAGTTTTCAACTGTCTTATCGTAGTTTTAAGTCCAAAAGGTGTGTCGTTAGCTGTGGTTTATATACAGAAGCGGTATTTACAATTTAAGTTAGAAGTTATGGTAACTAACAGGAAGGTATAATCAGAGTCGAGGTAAACCGTATGGAGACAAATAAAGTCGAGATGAATTAAGTTGATATGAGTCGGTTACATAAAAAAGCGACACCGGATAAACCAAGTGTCGCTTTCAATCAGATAATATGGGTAGCAAGGTAAAAATCAACATGCATTAAGACACAAGGCAAACTTTACCAAACCTACCTATATTCGCTGTGAGCCAACCCTAACATAGACGATTAGCTACACACACTAGCGCTATTTGATGCCATTAAGATGGGCCAAGAAGGTTTCCGCATTCATAAAGCCAGTCACACGCTGATTCGTCAATTCGTTTCCTTGTTTGTCAAAAAACAAAATCGTCGGTAAGCCCAAAACGGCAAACTTCTCATAGATTTCTAAATCATCTTCATCGTTTTCGGTCATATCCATTTTGATCAATACAAAGTCATTCATACGATTTTGTACCGCTTTATCAGAAAAAGTCCAAGCTTCAAACTCTTTACAAGCAACACACCAATCAGCGTACAAATCAAACATGGCAGGCTTACCCTCTGCACTTGCTTGCTGCACTGTCTGCATTAATTCATCGTAGTTTTGAACGACCTTAAACTCGACTTTTTGCTCCACTTGAGCTTGGAAGTTAAAACCCAGTACAGGCAGTAATGGTTTTGCAATCATCAAGAAACCTAACGAGAAGCTAAGCAGTGCCGCTAACCAGAAGCCACTCTTGGCGGTATTAGACTCTTGTGACAAGTATTGTACGTGCAAATATGTCGCCAAGGCCAAAGTCAACGCACCAGCCAAGTAAAGCAGTGTGTCCAAGTCAACAATGCGCTCGAGCAGAATCAAAGGTACTGCAAGTAAAATAAAGCCAAACAGGTTCTTCACTACATTCATCCAATTACCTGCTTTAGGAAGTAATTTACCGCCTGAGGCACCAATCAACAATAATGGCAGACCCATACCTAGGCTGAGGACGTACAAGGTCACAAAACCGATGACCAAATCACCTGTTTGTGCAACGTATAGAAGTGCGCCTGTCAACGGTGCGGTCGTACATGGCGAAGCTATCAAGCCGCTAAGTAGACCCATCATAAAGACGCCAACTAAATTACCTGATTTTTGTTTATTACTGACTTCCGTCAGTTTGTTCGTCCACGACTGAGGCAATTGTAAGTTGTACCAACCAAACATAGCACCGGCTAGCAGGACAAAGATAATCGCTACCGCAATGAGTACCGCTGGGTGCTGCATCGCCGCTTGGAACTGGACACCCATACTTGCAACAACCAACCCCATCAATGAGTAAGTTAGTGCCATGCCTTGTACGTATACAAACGCAAGCCATAAACCTTTTTTCACTGTCATGTTAGATTGACCGGCAATAATGCTCGATAAGATTGGGAACATTGGGAAAACACAAGGCGTAAAGGCTAAACCTGCACCTAAACCGAAGAATATCAGTAACGTCCAAAGTAGGCTTTCGTTCGCTAGTCTGTCTGCTAATTCGTTTTGCTGTGAGCTACTTGCGCTTGTTGAATTCGTTGAAGCAGAAGTATTTGTTTCAGACAGGTTGTCACTCGTTGCCGATGCATCAGTTGTTGCAGTAAAAGGCTCAATAGCAATGCGCTTTACCGCAGGGTTATAACAAAAGCCCGCTTCTGCACAGCCTTGATAACGAATATTTAAATGACGAGGTTGGTCAGCATCGGTTGAATCTGACTCAAGGACAACGGTTAACTCGGTTGCAAAGAAATAAACGTCGGTAACTCCAAAGAATTCATCTTCGATTTGAGTTGCACCGCCTTTTTTCACCTCGACAACATTGACACCTTCACCTTGAAACTGAAACTTATCGGCGTACATGTAATAGCCATCAGCAATGGTGAATTCGAGAGTGACTTCATTGCCTTTTTGCTCATAGTCAAAAATGAACGCTTCATCTACGGGCAGGTAAGTTGGTTGTGAGGAAAATATTTCGGCCAATGGGTCTGATGCTTTTGCAGCAGTATTGTTAAGTGCCGAGCTATCTGACAGCTGAGCATGAGCTGCACCTATCTGACCCATATATAAAAACAGTGCCGTAAATAAAATGACGGTCCATGACCAAAATCGGTTTTGCTCGTTAGACGCTACGTTAAGCGCCTGCGGTGAATCATAATTCATTAATTTTACCTAAACTCCCGGTATTATTTACCTACATTTATGACTTAGTCTCAGTATCAAGCCACGTTAAGTAAGCTTGGCTACCTGAATTGATATCGAGCACCACAAACTCTGGAACATCATAAGGGTGAACTGATGTTATATAGGACTCGATATCCGAGATATTTCTTTCAGTGGTTTTTATAATTAATTGAACCTCTTGATCTTGTTCAATTTTTCCTTCCCAGCGATACAAGGACACCATCTGTGGAATTAAGTTCACACAGGCCACCAGCTTTCGTTCTAGCAGTCCTTCCGCTAAATGATGGGCGATGGCAATATCGGGACAGGTGGTCAATATGACTCTGCCGTTAACTGATGTGCTATCGAAATTTGATTCTTCGGTCACTGATTTCACCTTTTATTTACGCGTATGAACAAATTATGTTTAAGAGATAATGCAAAACAATTACTTACATATTATCTCATTGGATAATTTTGTGCCTTACTTGAAACCGGATAAATTGTCCCATACTTATAGGAAATGAGTAGCACTAATACTCGGTAAAATCATTTTAGGAACACTATGCCTTTATTTTTCTTTTTTATTGTAATTCCCTTAATCGAGTTAATGATCTTATTAGAGGTCGGCAGCATTATAGGTAGTGGTTATACGTTTTTAATCATCATTGCGACCGCAATCATAGGTACAAAGCTTGTTAAACAACAAGGTGTGAGTACTTGGAGTAAAATCCAAACAGAATTAAACCAAGGCGCATTGCCTGCGCAAGCGATGTTTGATGGTGTCTGTATCTTGGTGTCTGGTGTTTTGTTAATCACCCCAGGTTTTATGACCGACATTTTAGGATTGTTACTTCTTACTCCACCATTTAGAAAATCAGTATATCGTCAAGTCGGTAGTAAGATTCAAGTTCGCTCGGCAGGTTTTGGCCAGCAACAATCAGGTAACCCATTTAACAGTGGATTTGGTCCGGGGTTTTCTCAGCACAACGAGTTTGGTCAAGATCGCACAAACGAGCAAGGTAATACCTACGATCACGAAGGGCCAACAGACAACTCAAATCAAAATGACTCACCTAAGGTTCTCGAAGGTGAGTACATTAGAAAAGACGATAACTAAATCGTTTTCACAAGCACTTTAGAACGCCGTTGGAAGTTGTAAAGTGCTTGTTTTTGTTGCGGTAGAACCTCAATTCCTTGTTCGATAAACCCTTGTTCTTTAAACCAATGTTCACTAACCGTTGTCAGGGCAAAGATCTGTTTTAGCTTGTATTGTTTTGCGAGTGATTCGACGACCGATAATAACTTTTCGCCAAGCTTTTCACGTCGATATTCAGGGTGGATAACAACACAACCTAACTCACCTTTATTTTTGGCCGGGTTATGTTGGTCTAAATAAGGATATAAAGCAGCACAGGCAACAATAGTATTTTCTTTTTTGACTAATACAAACTTATCAATTTCCATTTCTAGGTTTTTACGAGAGCGTTGTACTAACACGCCCTCTTCCTCTAATGGTCGTATAAGCTCCATAATTCCGCCAACATCATCAATCGTCGCCATCTCTACTTGGTTACCACAATCGGCCGAGACTAAGGTGCCCGAACCTTCGCGAGTGAATAACTCTTCAAGTAACGCCGTTTCTTTTTTGTAAGAAATACAGTGACAACGAGACACACCGTTTTGGCTGCATTCAATAATAGCTCTGAGTTGAAGCTGATGAACGTGATCGGTTTCGAGCCCGCCATATCTTTTTAGCAAGTCGGTTACTTCCTCACGGTTACAGCTTCTTATCAAAGCGCCAGAGTCATCGAGTAGCCCATCGCGATCGCTAAAAGCAATGAGCTTGTCAGCTTCAAGGGAGATAGCAACCTTTGCAGCAACGTCCTCTAATGCCAAATTAAATACTTCTCCCGTCGTGGAATAACCCAGCGGTGACAACAAAACGATACCGCCCAATGCCAATTGTTTTTTTATCGCGTCGGTATCAACTCGGCGCACCAGTCCCGTATGTTGAAAGTCAACGCCATTGATGACACCAATAGGCTTAGCGATAACCACGTTCCCAGTGCTGACTCGCAATTGCGAACCGTGCATTGGAGAGTTGGCTAGCCCCATGGTTAACATGGCTTCTATTTGCACACGCAAACTGCCACTCGCATCTTTAACGGCCTCCAACGCTAACTTGTCAGTGATCCGCAAGTGCTGCTTTTGATGTTGTGCGAAAGTAGACTGAGCGCTGAGTTGTGCCATCCGCTTTGCAATTTGTGGACGCGCCCCATGAACAATTACTAAGTTAATGCCCAAGCTTCTCAAAAGGGCGATGTCATGCACAATATTGACAAAGTTTTTATGCTCGACGGCTTCGCCACCAAACATCAGCACCATGGTTTTACCGCGGTGACTGTTTATATAGGGCGCGGCGTTTCGAAACCACGTTACATAGTCTTTGGCGCTTGTCATTACTCGTTCCCGTTTGTTTTGAATGAGGGCTCGTGCTGTGCATTTAATTGAGCGGCTAACGGCTGTTGTTGCTCCGTGTTAGTCTCGATACTGGCGCCGGTGGTAATCCCAGTTTTAAGCCTTTCTTTTACATTGATAAGTGCTTTAGACACTTGGGCTTTAGATGTACCCCCAAGCGCAATACGTTTGTTCAGCGTTGCTTCGAGAGACAAATGTTCATATACGTCTTCCGTGATTTTTTGATGAAATTTTTGTAACGTTTTTAATGGTAAGTCCTCGAGAGCTTGGCCTTGCTCAATGGCAAAAACAACGACTTCTCCCACCAAGTGATGCGCCTCTCTAAACGGCACTCCTTTGTTTACCAAATAGTCAGCAAGCTCAGTTGAGTTTGCATAACCTTGCTGCGCCGCCAATTGAGCACTCTTGCGGTTCACCTTCACTCCTTCAATGACTAACGACATCATATTGAGTGACGCCAGCCAAGTATCAACTGCGTCAAACAGACCTTCCTTGTCTTCTTGCATATCTTTGTTGTAAGCAAGCGACAAGCCTTTCATCACGGTTAACATTCCAGTTAATGAGCCAAACACTCTGCCCGTTTTACCGCGTATAAGTTCGCACGCATCTGGGTTCTTTTTTTGTGGCATAAGAGATGATCCCGACGTCACTGCATCACTCATTTCGATAAAGCCAGCTTCGCCCGAATTATAGAAAATTAAATCCTCAGCTAGTCTCGAGAGATGCATCATACTAATGCTCGCTGCTGATAAGATTTCAATGACGTGGTCGCGATCGGACACAGCATCCAAGCTATTAAATGATGGCGAACTAAACCCTAAGCTCGTCGCCAATCCTACGCGGTCAATTGGGTAAGCCGTGCCGGCTAATGCGCCACAGCCTAGCGGTGACGTATCCAGGCGTTTTTTGGCATCCGTTAATCGAGTTACGTCTCTTTGCAGCATCTCAACGTAAGCCAAACACCAGTGGGCAAAGTAGACAGGCTGGGCACGTTGTAAATGTGTATAACCGGGGATCACTGTATCTGACTCTCGTTCGGCTAAGCTTATTAGTTCTGACTGGCACACAAATGATGCCGACGATAATTGACCAATGGCAAATTTGCACCACAGTTTAAGGTCGGTCGCCACCTGGTCGTTTCGACTCCGTCCTGTGTGAAGCTTTTTACCCAGATCCCCCACACGTTCTATTAGTCGCTCTTCTACCCAGCTGTGAATATCTTCTGCGTCTGACTCTAAAATTTGGCTAGGGTTTTTGAGTACCGATTCATTCAACGACTCAAGGGCATTTATCAACTCAGACTTTTCGTTTTGGCTTAAGACCTCTACTTCACACAAGGTGCTTGCCCACGCAATTGACCCTTGTATATCAAATGTCGCCAGTCGATAATCGACCTTCAACGAGTCATTAAATGCTTTAAAGTCAGTGTTAGAACCTTGTTTAAACCGTCCTCCCCATAGTGCCATTAGCTTTCTCCGTTACTTGCTGAGTTAGGTGACGTCGTTTTTCCTTCAGACGCTGTGAATGCCAAACTTGATGAATTTTGTTTTTGTAATGCTTCTATGCGACTGGATAAGCTAAACAAACGAATAAAGCCCTCTGCGTGTTTTTGGTCGTATACATCATCTTGACCAAAAGTGGCAAACTCTTCTGAATACAGATTATTTGGGGACTGACGTTGAATCACACTCGCCACACCTTTGTACAGCTTTACCACGACGGTACCGGTGACTTTAGATGCTAACGAATTCGCGGCGGCGAGCTGAGCTTTGGCTAATGGCGTAAACCAGCGACCATCATAGATGACATGAGAAAACTCTAACCCCAAATGCTCTCTAAAGCGCAGAGATTCTTTATCCAAGATAAGTGACTCAAGTCCTTTGTAAGCCGCCATTAAAACCGTTCCGCCTGGCGTTTCGTAACAGCCTCTAGATTTCATTCCGACTAAACGGTTTTCAACAATATCAATACGACCGACGCCGTGCGCACCGGCTTTTTCATTTAAATAAACCAACGCTTGGTATGCAGACATTGCCTGTTCATCAACACCAACTAGCTCACCTTCATGAAACTCTAATGATACTTTTTGTGGCTTATCGGGTGCGTCCTCAGGCGCGACAGTCATCGTCCACACTTCCTTTGATGGTTCACACCAAGGATCTTCTAGCTCACCACCTTCATGAGAAATATGCCACGCATTGGCATCGCGACTATAAATTTTGGTCAATGATGCAGAACATGGGATCTGGCGCTTGGCCAAATAGTCTAATAAGTCTTCTCTTGATACCATGTCCCAGTCACGCCAAGGCGCAATCACAGTAAGCTCTGGAGCGAGTGCTGCAAAACAGGCTTCAAAACGGACCTGGTCGTTACCTTTACCTGTGCAACCGTGACACAACGCATCTGCGCCAACTTGCTTGGCTATATCTACCTGCGCTTTGGCAATAATTGGTCGTGCCATCGAGGTGCCTAACAAATACTGTCCCTCATAAACGGCGCCGGTTTGGATAATTGGGAAAATATAGTTTTTGACCATTTCTTCTTTTAAATCGACGACATAACACTCACTTGCCCCTGAAGCGAGCGCTTTTTCTTTAATTCCATCAAGTTCATCTTCGCCTTGCCCTACATCTGCACAAAACGCCACGACTTCACAGTTGTCATAGTTTTCTTTTAACCATGGAATAATGGCTGAGGTATCCAATCCACCAGAGTAAGCCAATACGACCTTGTTTATTTTTTGTTTGTTCATCTTTATTTCCTAATTATTTGGTATTTACTGAATGACTTGACTGGCAAGTGTTATGAATAATTGAGTTGAGAAGGCGTCGCCCCTGACAAACAAGTCAAAATGGCACACTGAGCCCACATGCGATTTTCAGCTTGTTGAAAAACAATGGAACGAGACGGATCATCAAACAAAGCTGTGCTGATCTCTTGTTCTAGGTGCGCGGGCTGACAATGCATGACTTTATTCGCACCTGCTTTAATCAGCATTTCATGATTGACTTGGTAAGGACTAAATTTTTCTAGAACGGCTGCTTTTTCCTGTTCATTAACTTCGGCGCTATCACCCATAGAGATCCAAGTGTCGGTATAAATTACATCCTGTTGGCCCAAATCCGCCATGTCATGGGAAATGGTCAAAGTGGCAGGCTTGTACTGCTTAGCTGGATTGTTCTGCTGAGGGGATTGGGTGCTTATACTGGCTTTATCCAATGAGCTGACAGAGCTGTCTTGTAACTGTGATTGTTCATACAAAAATTGAGTTTGCTCAATAATTTCTAAACTTGGACCATGGCCCTTTGGGCAAATAAGCGTAAACGGAATTCCCATGATGGCCGCAAGAGTCATAAGAGAGTTGGAGACATTATTGGCGTCGCCAACATAAGCGAGTTTGAGTTGACTCAAATCACTGAAGTACTCAGATAACGTGACAAAATCGGCCAACGCTTGGCATGGATGATATTTATCACACAGCGCATTGATAATAGGAATGTTCGCGTATTCTGCTAAATCGAGAATAGAGTCGTGCTCATATACACGAGCCACAATAAAGTCGGCATAACAAGAAAGATTTTTGGCGTAGTCTTTTACCCGTTCACGCTCCCCTAATTTGCCATTTTTCTGACCGATATTTACCGCGTGCCCGCCTAGTTTGTTGATCCCAATATCAAAACTCACCAAGGTTCTAAGCGATGGCTTTTCAAAGATCATGGCCACGGATTTACCCGCTAGTACGTGTTTGTATTGATGCGTCGAACTTTTAATGTCTTTAGCGAGAGTAATCAGCCCTTCAATTTGAGCTTTCGTGAGTTGATGATCAGCCACAAAGTGCTTCATAAATGGGACCTTTTTCAATGTTTGAAATTCAGCTCCCAAAGCTGACGCCGAGTCAGTTAAGTTGTTTGTTTGCTGTGTGTTCATTTTATTGTTTGCCTTAATTCTTTAATTTTTAAGCGAGTACCTGTGTTTAAGGAGGACGACTTTCAGACACAGGCGCACGCAAACATAGAGGCAATCGACCTCTAGGCTTCAATTTTGTATGCAAGTACTAACTTGCTAGATGATTTAGTTCTGGCTATATATGCTGATAAAAATAAGCGTTTAGTTTGAACCAGCCTGATTGGGGATAATGCGGGTGCCGATTGCTTGTCCCGATAACAAATTCACGATTTGTTCTGGAGACTCCCAACTGGCAACCGCGATGCTTCGTCGGAGTTGGTTTGCGGCATAGAAGGCAGCTTGTATTTTGGCCGTCATTCCACCTGAAATGACTCCAGAAGCGATGAGATGTTGGGCATCGAGATGAGTTAGGGATGATAAAAGTTGACCATCGGCGCCTAATACGCCATCGACGTCTGTCAATAATAAAAGCTCAGCGTCTAGAAGTTCACTGACGACAACGGCTGCGTCATCAGCATTTAGGTTAACCAGTTCACCTGTTTCTACCATTCCTATTGAGGAGATAATTGGTAAAAAGCCGGCTTGTAATAACACTTCGAGTAGCTGTTTTTGGTTTGCTTTAGGTATCCCTACTGCCCCAAGTCCTTCTCGATTCATTTCGCATGTTGCTAAAGTACCGTCAACGAGTGACAGTCCAACCGGATTCAAACCAACTTGAGTCGCAATGGAAACGACAGCTTTGTTCACATAACCAGATAATGCGCCGCTTATAGTTGGCATCTGCTCAAAGGGTGTCACTCTTGCGCCATTGCGTTTTTCGCTGACATAACCTGCTTGTTGCAACATAGCATCGACAATGACACCGCCGCCGTGAACAACAACAATTGCTTTTTGTGGATCAGAGACCTTCAGTTGGGCGACGATTTCCATGAAGCGCTGCAACGCACCATCGCGCTCTAATATCGCACCTCCGATTTTGATAACGAGAGCATTTGTCATGCGGCCACCTCCTCTGCTAACTCTGGAACGAGCGAGTAAGAGCTAGGTAAGCCAAGTGAAATATTCAAACATTGAACAGCTTGTGATGCCGCACCTTTTAATAAGTTGTCGATAGCAACCGCCACGACAAGTACCTTTGAGGTTTGACAAAATGTCCAATGAATATCAGCAAAAGGTGTATGTGCAACATCATCAATTTGCGGCCATGTACTCTTTATTCGCACCATAGCCTTAGTGTCATACGCATCATGAAAGGCCTTGTTGATTACTGCTTCTGACGTGCCTTCTGGTACTTTGACCGTCACTGTCACCAATAAGCCACGTTTATAAGGCGCTAGATGCGGATTGAAGACCACTGGCGTACTCAGTGCTTGGGAGATTTCTGGCTGATGACGATGCTGCAAAATATTGTATGGACGTAAGCTGACTTCATTGAAGCTATTGGCCAATTGAGCACTGCGTCCTGAACCGCTGACACCACTAATTCCGTTGATCACGACCAAGTCTTCTGTGATAAGTTGAGATTGTTTTAATGGTTTTAGTGCGAGTAAGCTTGCAGTTGGATAACAACCAGGTAAAGCCACCAGTAATGAATCTGAAGTTTTTTTAACGGTTTCATCACTTGACGTTGGCTTAATACATGGCTTTGACGGAGATACTGCCTTTGATTGGGATTGAAAACTCAATTTCTCAATATCACTGTCTGTTAACCATTCGGCCAGACCATAAATAGCCTGAGAAAGCAGTGCGGGAGATGGGTGTTCAAAACCATAATAAGTAGGATACGAATCTGCATTGCCTAAACGATATGCACCCGACAAATCAAAAACATGAATCTCTAACTCTAGAAAAACAGGTGCCCATTGGGCAGAAAACTCATGCGGTGTGGCTAAGAAAACCGCGTCTAATTTTGTAGAATTTTGTGATAACCAATTTTTGGAAAAAGGCTGCAGGGGTAAATCACAGATCCCCTGCCAGCGAGCGTGAAGCTCTGAAAAACATAGCATAGAAGAAGTGCTATTTTCCGATACCACCAAATGTTTAATCGAAACTTTTTTGTGCGCAAGTAGTAGGCCAACCAATTCGGCTCCGACATAACCACTTGCACCAATTACGGCCACATTCATAACAAACCACCAAAAGTGAATTTAAATTCAACAACAATCTGCACAACGAAAGCAGATACATCCTTAATATCTTGGTCGAAGTTGCCTTTAAAAAAGAACAACTGAACGACACAGAAACTTTTAAACTTTATGAAAGTCTTATCGTCGTGAGCTTGTAGGTAAACCCACCTTTGATTCCTTGTTATATCTGTTAGTTAAAGCGAACCGCCAATGACTTATTTTGAATTTGACGATACCAATAGTAGAAAACTAACACCACATGAATTATTATGCAATAAATTAACATAAATATTTTTAATTAAGTTGAATAGAACATGACGGACGTAATTACAGGGACACTTCCCACCTTTGAGCAGATATTAACTCAGGTGATCAGCACCTCATCCATTAGCTCTAATCTATCGAAATGGGATGAAAGTAATTTAAAAGTCGTTTCGGTATTAGCGGATTATTTTGAGGCGTTGGGTGCGAGCGTCGATATTTATCCAGTGCCTAATAGTAATGACAAGTTCAATTTACTCGCACGATTTATCCCGCAAAAGCAAAATTCACACAAAGATAATCAATCCAAACAAGACAACCATGAAGGTGGCCTGCTGCTGGCAGGTCATAGTGATACTGTTCCTTTTGATGAAAAACGATGGAGTCATGATCCGCTCAAGCTTCAAAGCAAAGACAACAGGTTTTATGGTTTAGGTACTTGTGACATGAAAAGCTTTTTTGTTTTTATTGTCGAGGCATTAAAGGAGCTAAAAGAAAGTGGTGAAATTAATAAACTCAAAAAGCCGCTTTACGTTTTAGCGACCGCTGATGAAGAAACGACGATGGCTGGTGCTCGATATTTTGCTGAACAACAGTTACTCAAAGCTGATGTCGCCATTATCGGAGAGCCCACTGGGTTGGCGCCCGTCTTTAAACATAAAGGCCATATGTCACATCGAATCAATATTAAGGGTAAATCGGGCCATTCAAGCAATCCAGCCCACGGAATCAATGCGATTGAGATTATGATGGATGTGTTAAATCGGCTCATGTCTTTCAAACAGTATTTAGCCATGTCGTTTCAAGACGGTGATTTTGATGTTCCCTACCCAACCCTAAACTTTGGTGCCATTCACGGCGGCGACAATGCCAACCGAATTTGTGGGGAGTGTTATTTAGATATCGATATACGAGCTATTCCGGGCGTCTCCGATAAAGATCTCATTTATCTTTTAAATAAACAGTTAGAGCCAATCGCCAAGCAGTATCCCGGACGGTTACATATCGAAGAATTGCACTTGCCTTGTCCAAGCTTTGCACCACACTCTAATGATCAGGCTAACACGCATGCAACCTTCAGCATGAATGACTCTAAGTGTGCATTTGACGTTGCCGAGTCTGTTACAAATATGACGTGTTGTGCTGTCGATTATTGTACCGAAGCTCCTTTTATTCAAAGTGTCAGTCGGCAGACTATTGTGCTTGGGCCAGGCTCTATAGAACAAGCCCATCAAGCAGATGAGTTTTTGGCACAGGCTCAGATCAAACCAACCCTCAAAGTGTTAAGGCAGTTTATTAAACAATATTGTTTTTAGAATTTTATATAACCAATGTTTATTTCTAATCATTTGTTGCGGGATTAAAATACCCATTACAGAAACAAAACAACAAATAAAAACAATTACAAGTTACATGAACACCCAGTACTTATTTTTATTAACAGTGACGTCAGTAACGAACGCTATACTTAAATATCCTGCCCACTCTTCGTGTCATCGCTCAACAAATAAAAAAGGCTCTTCCAATTTATGAAAGAGCCCTTCTATAGACCATTTTATCGCTCAACCTTGAATATCAATGTTTAACTAAGCGATGGAACTACACTAGGTTAAAACCTCAAACTAATCAACCACTTTATCCCAAAATGGGATAAACCGAAGTTGGGTTTAATGTTCAGGCATGAACCAAGTTTGGGACGAAAAGCATCAACGCTTTCGAAGCTATCTGAAACACATTCGCAAAGAGTCTGGTTTGTCTCAACAAGAGCTGGCCGACAAGCTAAAGCGACCTCAGAGCTTTGTATCAAAATACGAACGCGGTGAGCGTAAACTAGATTTCATCGAAACCGTTGAAATCTGTGAGGCATTAGGCCGTTACGACATCAGCGAAGTCTACGAGTACATTAAAAAGTAAGCGTAGGCTTTCTCACGCCTGCTCTAGAAAAACGACTATCCTTATCAGCGTAACAACTATCTTAGTATTACTTAAAAAAGTTTAATTTTTTTCTTTCTTACCTCTTGGATTCTCACTATCCACCCCTATATATCAGCCACATAAAGACTTTAGTTTGTCATGCCGTTCAACAAACAGCGTGACTCATTATAAACACTCATATATCGGAGAAAATGACCAATGAGCATTCGTCCTCTACACGACCGTTTAATCGTTAAACGCAACGAGCAAGAAACTAAATCAGCTGGTGGAATTGTTCTGACTGGTTCTGCAGCAGAAAAGTCAACTCGCGGTGAAGTTATTGCCGTTGGTAATGGTCGTATTTTAGAAAACGGTGACGTGCGTCCACTAGACGTAAAAGTTGGCGACACGGTAATTTTTAGCGACGGTTACGGCGTTAAATCTGAAAAGATTGATGGTGAAGAAGTTCTCATCATGTCTGAAGCAGACATCTTAGCAATCGTAGAATAATTTCTTTTTTACCGAACAATAGGAATCAAACATCATGGCAGCAAAAGACGTAAAATTTGGTAACGACGCTCGTGTAAAAATGTTAGCGGGTGTTAATGTTTTAGCAGACGCAGTAAAAGTAACGTTAGGTCCAAAAGGCCGTAACGTAGTTTTAGACAAGTCATTCGGTGGCCCAGCGATCACTAAAGATGGTGTATCAGTTGCTAAAGAAATCGAACTTGAAGACAAGTTTGAAAACATGGGCGCACAAATGGTCAAAGAAGTTGCTTCTAAAGCCAATGACGAAGCAGGTGACGGTACTACGACTGCAACCGTTCTTGCCCAAGCTATTATCAACGAAGGCATCAAAGCTGTTGCCGCTGAAATGAATCCAATGGATCTTAAGCGCGGTATCGACAAAGCGGTTAAAGCAGCAATCGAAGAATTAAAAGAGTTATCTGTTCCTTGTGCAGACTCAAAAGCGATCGCTCAAGTAGGTACTATCTCTGCAAACTCAGACGCAGAAATCGGTAAAATCATCGCAGAAGCGATGGAGCGTGTTGGTCAAGAAGGCGTTATCACTGTTGAAGAAGGTCAGTCTTTAGAAACAGAACTAGACGTTGTTGAAGGTATGCAGTTTGACCGCGGTTACTTATCTCCTTACTTCATCACTAACCAAGAAAATGGCACGGTTGAACTAGACAACCCATTCATTTTATTGGTTGATAAAAAGATCTCTAACATACGTGAATTACTTCCGACGTTAGAAGCGGTATCAAAATCTGGTAAGCCACTATTAATCATCGCTGAAGACTTAGAAGGCGAAGCATTAGCAACATTAGTTGTTAACAACATGCGCGGTATTGTTAAAGTATCAGCGGTTAAAGCACCTGGTTTTGGCGACCGTCGTAAAGCAATGTTACAAGACATCGCTATCCTGACTGGCGCTACTGTAATCTCTGAAGAGATTGGTATGGAGCTAGAAAAAGCTCAACTTGAAGACCTAGGTACTGCCAAGCGTGTTGTTATCACTAAAGATGACACAACCGTTATCGACGGTGCGGGTGCACAAGATGGTATCGACGGCCGAGTTGCTCAAATCAAAGCACAAATCGAAGAATCAACCTCTGACTACGACAAAGAAAAACTTCAAGAGCGTCTAGCTAAGCTATCTGGCGGTGTTGCGGTAATCAAAGTTGGCGCAGCAACAGAAGTTGAAATGAAAGAGAAAAAAGACCGTGTTGACGACGCGCTACACGCAACTCGTGCAGCGGTTCAAGAAGGTATCGTAGCCGGTGGTGGTACAGCGCTTGTTCGTGTTGCTGCTAAAATTGCAGAGCTGAAAGGCGACAACGAAGACCAAACTCACGGTATCAAGATTGCTCTTCGTGCAATGGAAGCACCACTTCGTCAAATCGCATTCAACTCTGGTGACGAGTCATCAGTGGTTGTTAACAAAGTTAAAGAAGGCGAAGGTAACTTTGGTTACAACGCTGCAAACAGCACGTACGCTGACTTAGTTGAAGAAGGTATCCTAGACCCAACTAAAGTAACGCGTAGCGCACTTCAGTTTGCTGCCTCAGTTGCTGGTCTAATGCTTACAACTGAAGCAATGGTAACAGATGTACCACAAGATGCAGCTGCAGCTCCTGCAATGCCTGATATGGGCGGCATGGGTGGAATGGGCGGCATGATGTAATCATCCCC